>JAFSYM010000060.1 GCA_017450005.1 Clostridia bacterium | reverse complement strand
TCATGCGATAGCATGACTGAGGGATTGTTTTTGCTTTTCAGATAGCGTCTGATGTGACAACCCCTCCGAGCGCCTTTCGGCGCCCACCTCCCCTTACACAGGGGAGGCTAAGATATGGCGCTTGTGCAAAGGATGCAATCCACCCACAAAATTCCGTGAAGAACCCATTTATGAAGCACAAAACCCCGCCATACGTGATGACGTACAGCGGGGAAACGTGAATATGTATTCTGTTACAATGGTTCGGACGAGGCAGCGAATCGCTTATTCCTGCTTGAGGATTGCCACCAGGTCGCCTTTACTCATGCGGCGGGTCGCAACGATGTTTGTCAGGAAGAACGTAACAAAGACCGTCAGACCCGAAAGCAGGAAAATCAGGATTGAGATCCAGTTCCAGCAGGCATAGGCGGTTTTCAGCAGCGCATCCAGTACGTCGCTGAAAATGTAGCCTGTCCACATGGCGGGCGATGCGATGTATTTGCCGCCGCACAGCAGCTCGTATGCCATCCCATTGGAAAGCGCTATGGAGAATACCGGATAGATTGCCAGTGTGCACAGCATACTGTAGAAGATGGCGTAAAGGCTGTACCGCGCACCCTCGTACAGGATCAGCGAGCGGTTCTGCCGCTCGTCCATGCCGATGGATTCCAGCATGGCATATTCGCGCTGGTACAGAATATGGTTGGCGTACACTACGTTGACGATATTGGTAAACAGGGTAAACAGCGTCAGTAAAATGAATACGGTAAAAAAGATCGGCAGCGTATCTTTGCGAAAGCGCTCGGTCCAGTCCGACATCCCGGCGTGCAAGTCGGCATAGATCGGTCTGAGCGGAACCTCATAATTCGGGCGCGGCGGCTGGATCTCCACGCCGTCGCCGGCAACGTATATTGTCCCTTCGCCGAAGATGTGTGCGGCAATGTATCCGTCCATTTTCGTAACGCTCCCGTCCGCCTCTTCTTTGTTGGCCAGCAGCGCCGAGTAGAGGTTTGCCGTCATGACCGGAACAAGCTCTTCCTGCCTGTTTTCAATATAGGTCGTATAGCTGCTGCCCGCAGACGCTTTTTCCAGATATGGCGCAAAAAGCGGTTTTGCCAGCTCGGAAAAGACGATCGTCGGTACGGAGCGATCCAGATCCCAGAACAGTGTCTGCCGATCCTGCTCCATTCCCGAATCCAGTTTCCGGGCAACGCCTGCGATCTTCACCTCCACCGTCTTTGTCTGCATACCGGAAACGCGCGTCATAAAGTCCTGCGCGTCTTTGCACGGCACGACCTGCAACATATCCAGCAGCTCCTTCTGCTCGCCTTCCGTAACGGCCTTTTCTTCTTTTTCGCCGATCCCGATGCGCTGATCGTCGGAGTAAAAGTACAGCTGCAGCGTTTCATGTTCCCAGTTTCCGCGCAGAAACGGGATTAATGTGCTGCGGTCACGCACGCAAGAGAGCCAGATGCCCTCCCCGTTGCCCGCCTGCAGATCCTGACTGGCGGCGAATGCACGAAAATCGCTGTCCTTCAAAAACACGAGACGCGGCGTCAGAAGCTGATCGCCGGCCTGCGTGTGCGAAATGTTGTAGATCGGTATTGTTGCGCTACGCAGCCAGGCCGGAAGATGCGATGCCTGCGCAGCTTTTACCTGCCGTGAGATCTGCCCGGTCTGCAGAAGACAGTAAACGCCCGGGATATAGATCTGGTAGGATTCAACATGGTGCACCATCTCCAGATTCTGCGGGTTCCGGAAGAATGCATCGGCCGCATTGTCCAGCGACGCTTTTCTGCCGAGTGTGTGCAGATATATCCCTGTACCGGGCTGCGCACGGCTGTCCGTGCTGACGGGGTCCGACATCAGATCGGCGCTGCGCAGGACGGCAAATACGTTGGTCAGGATCACCAGCGCGGCAATGCTCATCACAAGCGAGGGTAAAAAAGACGCTCTGGTTTTCTTGTCGTGCTTGTGCAGCAGGATACTCAGCTTGCCGCCGATCCGGAACATGCGGCCGAGAATGCGCCATCTGCGCTTGTCCTGATACTGCACGTTGGGTTTCAATGTCACTGGCGGCTCATGCAGACGGGCAAGATTGCGCCGGCAGGCGATCGCCATCGAGCCGAGCACGATCAGAAACTCCAGCACGAGCGAGAGCACAGTCCCTCTGGCCGTGATGTCCTGTATATGCTGCACCATAATGGTGGGATAGTTGGGGTCTTCAAGTGGTATAAACAGGTTGACGACCCGCAGAACCAGTTCCCCGATCGCCATTCCGAACACCAGTCCCGCGCAGTCCATCAAAAACGCCCCGGCAAACAAACCGCGGCGGATCTGCTCGATCGTCGCGCCGAATGTGGAGAGCTTTGCGTAGCGGCGCCTGCGCTCCTGGATGGTGACGGAAAACGCATTGTACAACGTCAGTGCAGAGGAAATGATCAGAATGCCGTTGAGCGCGAGACTCATATACCACATCATGCCGATGCCGTCCGTCTGATGATTGCGGAAGGACTGCTGGACGATCCGCGCGGTGCAGTACAACAGCGTATAGGTGAACACCAGATCCAGCACGGTGATGAACGTGTGCAGCGGGTTTTCCCTGTGCGTCCTGAGCCCCCAGCGATACAGGATCGTATTCATGCACGGCCTCCTACAGTAGGCACGTCCCGCTCGATCCGGCCGTTTTCGATCGTCAGGATGCGATCGGTCTGCAGCGCAATCTCCTGATCGTGCGTAATCAGCACGATCGTTCGTTTGAACCACTTATTGATGTGCTTGAAAAGATTGATGATCTTTTGCGTGTTGCGCATATCGAGATTGCCGGTCGGCTCGTCGGCAAGGATCACCTGGGGATTGTTGATCAGCGTGCGGCCGATCGCCACGCGCTGCTGCTGGCCGCCGGAGAGCATATCCGGCAGATCGTTCTCACGGCCCTCCAGCTCGAGCTGGCCGAGGATCTCCTGATAGAAGTTCTCCTCCACTTTTCTGCCTTCGAGCAGCGCGGGAAGCTGGATATTCTCCTTCACCGTCATCTGCGGGATCAGGTTGTTGAACTGATAGATGATGCCGACCTGACGGCGGCGGAAAATGGCAAGCTGTGAGCGCGAACGCGCAAACACGTCCTGCCCGTTCATGTAGACCTTGCCGGAATCCGGTTCGTCTACGCCGCCGAGGATATGAATAAGCGTCGACTTGCCCGAACCGCTCGTGCCGACGATCGAGACAAACTCTCCGTTCTCAATGGAAAAGGTCACGCCGTCCAGCGCCCGGATCGTATTGGAACCCGTGCCGTACGTCTTGACCAGATTCTCTGCGCGCAGAATCTCCATGGCATTTCCTCCCCTGAAAAAGCCGAAACAGATTTTCGGCAGTGCGGCCGGAAACCTTCTCTCCGAAACGTTTTATATATTTATATTGCCTTTATTCAGCTTGATGGTAAACATGGCGCCGCCCTCGGGATGGTTGTCGGGTTTGATATCGCCGCCCATCTTGTGGATCACCGTCTGCGCAAAATTGAGACCGATGCCGAAGCTGTCGCCGTGGGCGTTTTTGCCCTTATAGAAGCGTTTGAAAATGTGCGGCTTATCCTCCTCGGCGATGCCCATGCCCGAGTCGTGCACGACAACTGTGGTGCATACCGCCGTATCCTCCGCCTCAACCGTGATTGTTCCGCCGTCCGGCGTATATTCCATGCAGTTTTTGAGAATGTTTGTCAGCGCCTCGACCATCAGGCGTTTGTCGCCGCAGATCGTCAGTCCCGGCGGTATCTGCGTGTGCAGTGTCTTATCGTGCAGCTCCATGTGTATCTGCAGCGGCTCGTACGCCTCCTCGACCCATTCCGCCACAGTGAACGTATCCTCGCTCAGACGCACGGATTCGATGTCCATGCTCGAGATGCGCAGCAATGTTTCGGTCAGCTTCCTTATGCGCTCGGACTGCTCTATGATGCTATGCAGCAGAAGCTTGCGCTCGAAACTGTCCATCTCCGGATGCCTTATAATCTCCTCAGCCGTTGGGCCGATCGACGAGAGCGGCGTTTTGATCTGGTGCGAAATATCGTCCAGCGACCGCTGCATGTTTCTTTTCTCTTTTTCGAGCTGATCCTCCTGGTTGCTGTGCACATCCATCACGTCTTTTACGGCGCTTTGCAGCTTGTTGAAGTCGCCCTCATGAAACTCATCGAGCTGCAGATCCCGCTTGCCGTGCAGACCGCTGTTGATTTCGTCTGTAAACCGGCGCACACACTTGAAATGGTAACGCGCAACGGCGAGCAAGACGATCAGGTTCACCGCCAGCGCTGCGCACAGCAGCCCCATCACGGCGCCGGTATGAATCTTATTCGTTGTCCCCAGGATCTGCGGATGCAGCAGGAACCAGACGATGACGCCCGCAACCGCATCAATGGCGAGATCTGTCCAGAACACGATCCGCACTTCCGTATTGTGCATCGTTGGCATGGCAGTCCTCCTTCAGACAATGCTTTATGCATCCATGATATATCCGATACCGCGTACGGTACGAATATACTGCGGTTCCCTCGGGTCGTCTCCGATGCTCTCGCGCAGGCGCTTGATGTGTACGCTCAGCGTATTGTCGTTGATCCACTCGCCCGCATAGTCATAGATTTCGTCCAGCAGCCGCTCGCGCGTCAACACGCGGCCGAGATTGTTCATGAACAGCAGCAGCAATTTGTAATGAATGCGCTGCATCGGCATTTCCCTGCCGTTTTTGGTCACGACGGCACGGCTCATATCAACCACAAGATCGCGGCAGACCAGCTCCGACTGCAGCTTGCCGCTCTTGCGCAGCACACTTTTGATGCGCGAGATCAGCACGATCGGTTTGTATGGCTTGCAGATATAGTCGTACGCGCCCCGATCATATCCCTCGGCCATGCTGTATTCGTCGGTCAGCGCCGTCAGGAAGATCACGGGAATCCCGCGCTGATCCGCCTCACGGAATACAGCATATCCGTGTCCGTCGTTGCCGAGTATCAGATCGACCAGCGCCAGATCATACGTGCCGCCCTTTTCCTCGATCAGACGGATCGCCTCCGACTGACTGGTCGCAATTTCCGTTGCGAAGTCTGCATCATCCAGAATCCTGCACAGCGGTTCGTACACCTCGCGCAGATCCTCGACCACCAAAATCTTAAACACCTTCCGTCATCCCCCTTCTCATCCCTGATATTACCATTATAAGTTAAATCTCGCAAAAAAGCAAGCTGTTTGTTTTATCGCCGGTCGCCGCGTCCGCCCGTGCCGTACTTCTCGTACAGCCGCTCGCGGATCGGCGGCAGTATCTTTTTCAGGAATCCGATAAACCCATCCTCCAGACGCTCGCGCAGCGTCGGCGGCTGCGGCGCAGGCTGCGGAGTATACCGCGCAATCACCTGCCGCGCGTTCTCCATCACGGCGTTATCCGCCGCGGGATCGTTGTGCGTGCGCGCAAGCATCGCGCGGCATTCCGAGAGCGCCTGCCGCACGTCCGGCAGATCCTCCCCGTCGTGCGCATCCAGCACGGCCTGCAGCTGATGGATCAGCGTATTGTCGCCGCGCAGCAGATCCTTGACGTTGCGCTCACCGTTGAACTGCGGATACTTCTCTGCGCTTGTATGCACGTCTGTCACGCTTCCGGTCGCGATTTCCATCGCCAGCCGCAGCGCCGTGTTGTTGTAGTCGAGCTGGTGACGCTGGCGGTAGAAGCACCACGTCCGGTCCGGCGCGATCGACGCGGACAGATCAATGGAACCGTCGGGCGAAATGTACGTTCCGGTCTGGCCGAGCGAAGCGCCTGCCGGTGCATAGATCGTCCCGGGCGCGGTGGAGGAGATCTGAATGATCTCATCGCTGTTTGTCGTCGCGGCAGAGCGCAGAAAACGGAAGTACCAGTATTCGTCGTCCGCTGTCCCGAAGGAAAGACCGTAGCCGCTCAGAAAATAGAAATCCGTTCCCTGTGCCTCCAGCGCGCGGACACGCTGCGGAAAAGTGCGCTGCGCCTCGTAGTATTCGTGCGCCTGTGCGCGGATTTTCTCCATGCCCGCCCCGGACAGATACTGCCGTTCGATTGCCGGATAACGTGCGGCGGGGATCAGCGCCAGCAGCGACGGCGTCGGCAGCACAAGCGTTTCGACGATGGCCTCGCGGATCGACTCGACCATGCCGCGCAGCGTCGCCCTGGACACGACGTGCATCAGAATGGCGGCAAGCGAACCCCACGGCTCTTTGATCATCCGCGGCAGCAGCGAATCGTAAAACATCTGCGCCGACTCGTCCACGTATTTGCCCTCGATCAGATCGGCAACCAGATCGCTGCCGTCCCACGCGCCGACGATACTCACCACGCGCCTGACCTGTCCCTTGTCGGCATACTTCGCGAGATACGCGCTCACGACCGCGGCGCCCATGCTCATCGGTACGAGTACGACTTGCTGCACTTCCCGGCCGGGCAGCACGACGTCCGAAATGAACGCGTCCAGTCCGTCCGCGTCGCGCTCGATGTAGGAAAACGCGCTGTGATAATAGCAGTAGATATCTGCCTCGCGTATGCCGTCCAGCACAGACTGGCACGGGATCGAACGGAAGAAGTTGTATCGGTCCGTCTCGTTGTATTCGCTCAGCGGGAAATTCCGCGCGCAGTCCTCGACGTCCGGCGGCAGATTTCCGTCCTCATCCAGGATGTGCCGCGAGAGAATCGTCGACGCCAGCCGTTTGAGACTGTCCGCGGAAAGCATGTTGCGGTTCAGGCAGACCGTTGCGAGCAGCTGCAGCGCCAGTGCCGCGATGTTGAGAATCGAACGCGGCTGCCGAAGCGCCTGCAGATCCGCATAGAAGAGATTGTAAAGAATCTCTTCCGTCTCGCCGTCTTTGTTTTTCTCTGTCTTGAAGCTGCCGTTTTCGTCGACCAGATGCGTCCAGGTCTGCCCGATACCCGTCACAAACACGATCGGGAGGGAGGACGGCTGCGAAGACGCTGTTTCTGCCTGCTCCGGTGACGGTGCTGTCGATTCGGTCTGTATCGGAAACGCTGAGGCCGCAAACGCCGGAACAAATAATCCGCAAAAGAGCGCAGCTGTCAGTAAAAGCGCAAGAAGTCTTTTCATCGTCTTCGTCCCCTTTCTGCCTTTTCATACACAGTATACTGCGCCGAAGTGACCGGGACGTGACCGCAAAGTGACAGTTTTGTCACTTTGACATCGGCAGCAATAACGACAGGGACGGCATCGGCGGTGCCGGCATCGGATGCGGTGCGGCTGGCAACTGCGGCAATATTACGATCGGAAGCGGCGTCACGGGGGTGACCGCGACAAAGGGCAGCAGGGCGCCGACCTCTATCGGCAAGGGCAGCGATAAAAGGTACGCCCCCGGGGACGGCTATGCGTCCACCTGCGGCACCGTTACGATCGAACCGGGCGCAAAACTGGTCAAGAACCTTGGCGAGGTGACCTCATCCATTTCGTTGGCGGACGGTGACATTGTGACCGGCGCGCTCACGGGCAAACCCGTCAAGATTGCAGCCGGCGCGACCGTCACGTTGAGAAATGTGAGTGTCGATAATTCAAGCAGCAGTTACGTCTCCGGCATTGAATGCCTGGGTAACGCGACCATCATCTTGGAAGGCACGAACACCGTCAAGGGCGGCGAAAGAATGCCCGGTATCTTGGCAGCTGAAAACGCAACCCTTACCATCGAAGGCGACGGTAGCATTACAGCCACCGGCGGATCGCAAGGTGCGGGTATCACGGCGTTGTCGTGCGGGTTCCCCGGCCGGGAGAAAGACTGCTGAATATGCAAAGAACAGAGATAAAGTATAACACTCCACCGCAGCCTTCGCCGGCAGTGTACAGTCCGGTATCGGAGCCGCGTTGTATGCAGTCTGCGGCAATATTCTGATCAAAAACATGGTTACTGCGGTCTATGCATATTCGGGTGATTCAGGGGCTGAACAGATCGGCTCGTTCGGAGGCACCTGCGGTACCGTGACGATCGAACCCGGCGCGAATGTCAATATTTAATGACATGGAGGTACACGATGAAAAAGACATACGAAAAACCCGAACTGCGTACCGAGCCGTTTGACGCCGGGGACGTCATCACCCTGTCCGATCCCGCAAACCCGGCGCAAAAGCTGCTCAACCAGGTTGGCGATCTCTTTGAGAACGTGATCGACATGCTCGGCAGCATGGGCAGCTAAACCTTCGATAACACAAAGCAAAACAGCACCGCATCCCGAAGCAAAATCCGACGGATTCGGTGCTGTTTTATACTTTTTCCGCACGCGGGACGATGTGGGCATCGTCCCCTACGGATGCGTATCGGCGAAGTCGCATAGAATTCACGACACGGTACGGCGGTTGTTTATCCGCAGTTTGCCGCGATGCGCTCCATGAACTGCGACGGCGAGACCAGATGCGTATTCCCGTCCAGACCGTTGACCAGCTTTTCTACTGCAGCCATGGTATTGCCGCCTTCAATAAAATCGCCGCTGCTGTTCAGCCCCGACCACGCGTGCACGATGATGAACGCGTATGAGTCCGG
>JAFSYM010000059.1 GCA_017450005.1 Clostridia bacterium | reverse complement strand
TTATGGCGCGCGGCAATCCGTTCTCCTTCTTGTTCATTTATGCACTGCCGGGGTTACGGATCGCCGCGTCGCTTCGCTCCTCGCGATGACACCGCTCTTTACCGACATCTGACCATCCCACAAAAATCCGTGATGAACCAAGAAAAAGCGGCCGCATTCAGATGAACTGCTTCACTGAATGCGGTCACTTTTTGGTTCAAACAGGCTGACACGGCAGCATCGGCAGCTGCCGTCCCTGCAGCGCGGCCTCGGCTACCACTTTTTCTGTGTCACCCTCTGTTGGTTGGCGCTTACCTTGCAGTGTTTTCTTAGCGAAAAAACTATAGGCGAGGTCGACTTAAACCTCGCCCAAGCAGATTGTAAAAACCTTACGTATAACGTTTGTAAATCGGACAATCCCAATAGTTGCACCTCGAGCTGCATCCGCAATACAGATCAAAAATAGGTTTATCGTACGTATACTCGCGGGTAAAGTCACACGTATAATCGTCTTTGAGGTACGGGCAGATTTCCGCCATCATGTTCACCTCCTTTTCTGAAAGTCATATATGGGTATTACCGATTGAAAACAATCAGGTAAACCGCAACAAAAATGATCTCGGCAGCAACCGTATCTGCCGCACATCCATTTCCGCGTAAGCTTGCCATGCAGAAAACTATTACATGCTTTGTCCAAATCCATATGTGCCCGTCAAACACCGTTATAACGGACAAATAACAGATCCGCCACACTGCCGCCCTTAACAGCAATGATTCGGGCTCCCGAGCGTGCAGCCAAAAACATGAAATCATCATGAAGGTCGGACTATTGCTTTGCCGTTTTACTGCGTTTATATGCTTGGTTTTGCTGAATAATACTCTTAAAACTTAGACTTCTGCAGTTTTCAAAAGCGTCCATCCCGATACTACATACACTCTTGGGAATTCGAAGAGTTTTGAGATTTACACACCCCGCAAAGGCAAACGCACCAATATGTGTTACGCCATCCGGGATGAAAACGGATTTCAAAGATCTACAGCCTCCAAAAGCACGGTCTCCTATCTTTGTTACGGAAGACGGTATTTGAATGCTCCGAAGCGCAGTGCACTTATTGAATGTGCCGTAAAGGGAGGTCGTTTTGTCAGAGAGCTTAACTGTCGTTAAGTTCTTACATGCAGCAAATACCCAAGCGTCAAATGACGTCACAGAATTCGGGACGATTGCTTCCAAAAGTCCGGTAGAAGAAAACGCATTTGATCCGATTGCAATCACCCCATCGGGAATGTCTATACTGCGAAGGTTCTCACATTGCGAGAAAGCCTGTTTTCCTATCCCCTTCAATCCAGTCGGAAGCGTAACTTTACCCAATCTTTTACATTCATAAAATGTGTCTTCTTTTATCTCCCTGACTTTGCAGGGTATTTCAATCTCAGTGATTCCACAGTATTCAAAAGCTGATTTTTCAATGATGGTAATACTTTCAGGCAAAGATACATTTTTAAGGTTATTGCATCCTGAAAAAGCACCCTCACCAATATAGTTTACACTATTCGGAATCGTAACCTCTGACAATTCTTTACAGAGATCAAAAGTATGACATTCGATTTTTGTAATTCCATTCGGGATTACCGCTTTAGTGATTGATGTGAAAAAGAACGCTCTCTTCCCAATGGATGTAACACTTGTCGGAATATTGACAGATGAAAGATTGATGCACCCCTCAAACGCCTCTTCTCCGATCGTTTTTAATCCATTCGGAAGAATAATTTCCGTCAGGTTTTTACAGTGAGAAAAAGCACTGCTTTCTATTTCTACAACGCTTTCCGGAAGGATTACTCTTTCTATTCTTTTATCATAAAAAGCTTTTTCGCCAATACTCGTAACACCGTTTGGCACAACGACCGTTCTCGGAGTTAAAAAAAGAGAAATTGGCGGGCTATACTTTATTAAGCGGTTATCCATGATCTCAAAATCAGACATCTTTATCATCCTTTCAATGAATAATCTTGACGGTTCGCAAAAACATGTAAACATACAGCAATCCAAAAGCAATAACCTTATATGTTCAAGCTGTATGATTCACTGTTTTGATAATGAAGACAACAAATCGAATTGTAGA
Organism: Clostridia bacterium; assembly: GCA_017450005.1. Classification (GTDB taxonomy): domain Bacteria; phylum Bacillota; class Clostridia; order Oscillospirales; family Acutalibacteraceae; genus UBA1425. The sequence goes on along the minus strand of JAFSYM010000059.1, from coordinate 36,975 downwards.
TAAGCCTGTAAAATCAATCATGGCAGCAACTGCCGGATTTGCCGTTTTTCCGTGCGACAAGTTAATACCATGGTTTTCAGGCAATACTTTGCGCACGCTTCTATTCATTCAGTATTGTATCATAATCACCGGCATGTGTCAAGCAAAAGGCGGCAATAGTTTTAGGCGTTATAGGGTGGTAGAGGCGGTAAAACAGACTGCGGCAATCCGCCTCTCTGTGTCAGTAAATCCACATGCTCCCGAAGAACGGATTGCTTCGCTGACAATCAAGACGAGTGCCTTTTATCCCATAAAAATCCGTAATAATCAAAAAATCAGAGCTGTCACAAAGCAGGAGCCTGCTGTGACAGCTTGTTCTGTTGGTTGTGTTTTTGTGTGCAGCTTTTCCCGATTATGCCAGACCCGGCAGCATCGGCATCTGCCGTCCCTGCAGCGCGGCCTCGGCGGCGTCGCACAGGCGGGTGAAATCCGCCACGACGGAGTTCGGTTTCTGCGCCGGGTCGTCCTGCGCCATGGGGACAAAGTAGATGTGTCTGACGTTCATGAGCCGGCCGATGTTCTGCGCCGACGCGCCGAGCGCATCGTTTGTGGAGACGGCCAGCAGCACGGGACGCGCGTTGCGCAGGTGCGCCTTGACCGCCAGCGTGACGGCGGTGTCAGTGATGCCGTTGGCCAATTTGCCGAGCGTGTTGCCCGTGCAGGGCGCGACAATCAGCAGATCGAGCAGCTTTTTCGGGCCGATCGGCTCGACGTCGGTCAATGTATGCCATATCGGCTGTCCGCAGACGGATTCGATTTCGCGTCGAAAGTCCGCGGCCGTGCCGAACCGTGTGTCGGTTGACCATGCGGCCTCGGACAGGATCGGCGTGACCTCGGCGCCGCGACGGACGAGCTCGCGCATACAGGGGATCACTTTTTGAAACGTGCAGAAAGAACCGCACAGCGCGAAGCCGACGGAGGTTCCGTTCATTCGCTTCCCTCCCGGAGAATATTCAGAACGGTTTCGGCCAGGATGACGCCAGCGGTTTTCGGCGCGACTTTACCGGGCAGTGACGGCGCGACCTGTACATGCACGCCGAGTTGCGCGGCGGCGTCCATATCGGTGCCGTACGGCGCGGACGCGATTTCGACGACGGGGCAGTCCCGCCGCATCGCGCCGAGCACGTCGCGTGTGAGCACGGTGGCGGGCACGGTGTTGACGACGGCGTCCATCTCATGCATGAAGCGCGGCAGCTCGCGCAGATACAGACTGCGGTAGCCGTCCGTGTCGGCAAAGGCCAGCGACGAGCAGCGGCGCGCCGCAATCGTCACATGCGCGCCCATTGCGGACAGCAGCCTTGCGCATGCGCGCGCCGTGCGGCCGTAGCCGGTAATCAGCACATGCGATCCGCGCACGGTCGTCGGCAGCGTCTGCAGCAGAATCTGCGCAACGCCCTCGGCGGTCGGCAGCGCGTTGCGCACGGCAAATTCCTCACGCGACGCGTAGTCGTACAGACGGATGCCGCGGCGGAAAAACGGCTCGGCAACCTCGCGCGGCATACCGCAGAAGACGCGCGCATCGGTCGGCAGACTCTGCGCGAGCGTACGGATTTCCACCGGATTCGCCGCGCTTGTCAGCACATGCACGCCGTCCCGGCTCAGCGGGACGGGCAGAATCAGCAGGTGTGCGTCGGTATAGTCTTCGCTTTCGTCCGCCTTGGTGCGCGTTACGGAAAAACCGCGTTCACGCAGCGCCTCGGCTGTATAGTGCAGGCGTGTGTCGCCGCCCGCAACGGTAAAGTGCATCGTTTGCAGCACCGGGATCATTCCTTTCTGAAACCCATTCACTGCATTGTATGCACCGACCGGACAGGTGTTCCTGATTACTTGATCCAGCCGATCCCGTTTTTGAAGAGGTCGGGCAGATGCGAGATCGCCGTCCACAGCGTTTTGGCAATTGCCGCAACGCCGCGGAAAAAGGCGCGCAGGGGATTTGCGCGCTCTCTGACCAGCGTTTCGGGCGCGGCCGTGTTCGTTTTGTCAATTGTGCAGATAAATTCCGCGCGCACGGCGGCATGGTCGGACAGGTGCCCCGGCCACGTGATCGCGTCGCAGTCCATGTCGTCATAGCATGCGCTCTCAAGCGTGAACGTCACATCCGCGCCGTCGCGGTAATAGATGTGGTCGAGCGTGTCCCAGGTGCGCGGGTACGGCGCGCCGTAGCGCGCGTACATTTCGGCGGACGTGAAGTCATAACGGCCGTCTGCGTTCGCTTCGACCCACGCGTCACGAAAGCCGTTGGCGACGAAATTGTCCAGCAGCTTCTGACACAGATCCACGTTGTAATGCCCGGCGGCATAGCCCTCGCGGAAGGTGGTGTAGTTGGTGTTGAAGTCGCCGGTCAGCAGCACGGCTCTGTCCGCGCCGGAGTATTCGCTGATGAGATTGAGAAGCTGATCGAACTGCGCGGCTTTGGCGAGCATCGAGTCGTCGTCCTCCCACGCGTCCGCGTGCAGCGTGTACACGTCGACGAACACGCCGGGATCGATCTCGACCGTGCAGCAGAGGACGCCCTTGGGCGTCAGCTCGTCCGAACCGCAGTCAAAGACGCCGTATGCCGCCTCCCACGCGACGCGCCGCACATTGTAGATCGGCGTTTTGGAAAAGATATTCAGCCCGTCGCCGACGACGGCGGGACCGCTGGTGACGGTGCGGTAGTCCATGTCCAGCTCGCGCGACAGAATACCGTGGTAATTGAAGTCCTCCTGTGCGCAGAGTATGTCGCAGCCGGCATCATTGACCTGCCTTGCCAGCAGACGCGTCGCTTCAGCGGCGGGACGCTTCGTCGAGGACAGCGCCGCCGGAATCGGCAGACCGTCCACGTTGAACGAGATGACGCGCAGCGGCTTTGTATAGACGGCGTCTTCTGCGAAGGCAAAGAGCGCTGTGCCGCAGACAAACAGCGCGGCAAGCAGCAGACTGAACATTTTTTTCATGAATACCCGCTCCTTTCACTGCGTTCATTATAGCAAAAGCTGCCGGCATTTGCAACGTGCCGGACTTGTATTCCCGTGTCCGGCATGGTATACTTTCGGCAAAGGGGTGGTTGTATGAAATACCGCATCGACCATGACTATCATATCCATTCGTTTCTGTCCTCCTGCTCGCGCGATCCGGCGCAGAATCCGGCGCGCATCTTGCAGTACGCCGAAGAAAACGGCTATCGGGACGTCTGCCTGACGGATCACGGCTGGGACGCGTCCGTGCCCGGCGCGGACGAGGGGTACGCGCGCCAGTCGCTCGAACACATCCGCAGCATACTGCCGCTGCCGCAGTCGGCGCATGTGCGTTTTCACTTCGGCTGCGAGACGGATATGAACAAACAGTTTGTCATCGGCATGAGCTTGCAGGGGATCGCCTCGCTCGATTTTCTGATCGTGCCGACGACGCATCTGCATCTGACGGGCTTTACGATCGACGCCGAGGACGACGCGATCGAACGGCGCGCCGCGCTGTATGTGCGCCGCTTTGAGGTGCTGCTGGAAACGAACTTTCCGCGCAACAAGGTCGGCATCGCGCATCTGACGTGCGGGCATATCGCGCCGGGCGGCCGGAGTCTGCGCGTCATCGACACGGTGCCGGACGAAGTGTTCCGGGGGCTGTTTGAAAAAACGACGCAAAAGGGGTACGGCGTGGAGCTGAATATGCCCGCCGTATACGACACGGACGCCGATCTCGCGTCCGCGCTGCGGCCGTACCGCATCGCAAAGAAGTGCGGCTGCAAGTTCTATATGGGCAGCGACGCGCACCATCCGGACAAATTCATCGGTATGCCCGAGCGGTTCCGCGCGCTTGCCGAGCTGCTGGATCTGCGCGAGAGCGACAAGTTCCGCCCGTTCGGATGAAAACATAAAAAGAAAAACAACGAAACAGGAAACGCTGCGGTAAACAGGTTTTCTGTTTCGTTGCCGTTTTCGTTACTGTACCGTTTATTGCTTTACGAATTCCGTGCCGTCGATCCAGATGGAGTCGCCCTTCTGCGAGAAGGACTTCGTCAGCGTTGTACCCAGACCGAACGATGTGGAGTACTTGAACGTGATGGTATCGTCCTTGATCTCGTACTCGCCGTCGAGCGTGATGCCGAACAGCTCGCCGGTCACCTTGTTGTCCTCACCGAACGTCAGTGTTTCACCGAGAGCGCCGGTGGATTTGTACGTGCCTTTCGGACCGAGCAGCGAGCATCCTGCAAGACCGGCCAGCAGAACCAGAACCAGCACGGCGGCCGCCGCGGTTTTCCATATTTTCATCCTATGCGCCTCCTTGATAATTTGTAATTCTATTATACAGCGCGGGCAGATAAAATGCAACGGAATTTCAAATAAATGTCAACAAGCGGATTGCATATAATATGTGTATTTGCTATAATCAAAGCAAGAAGTACCGGATAGGGTGGGATTCGATTGAAAACAGACGTGCGCGCGCTGTGGAAAAAGGCGAAAACCTACTGGAAAGAGGCGCCGCAGGGACGGTATATGCCGTTTCGGGAGATTGCGGCCGTATCTCTGGGTGGAATGGGCGTAAAGTTTATCACGAATACCGTTGTGACGATGATCGTCTCGACGGGCAATGTGCTGATCGGCAACACGATCGGCATACCGCCGATGCATGTTTACTTTCTGTATCTGGCGGGCGTGCTGGCCAATATCCCGCTGACGACGTTGCGCGCGCGGATCATCGACTACAGCCATCTGAAAAAGGGCAAGTACCGCCCGTTCGTTTTCCTGACGGCAATCCCGACGGCACTGCTGGGTATCGGGTTCGTCCTTCTGCCGTACGACCGGATGCGCCTTGTGTGGAAATGCGCGTCGGTGCTCCTGTTCAACATCGGCTTTCAGTTTTTCTACTATTTCCTCTATGACTCCAACGAAAATCTGGTCAATGTGCTCTCACCCAATACGTATGAACGCAGCGACGTGTATTCGGTCAAGAGCATTGTCGACTCGCTCGCGCCGTCCATCACAAATATCATTGTGCCGCTGATTGCCAGAGCGGTGACGGGCGAGAACGTCATTTATGATATGCGCGTTTACCGCGCGGTCTATCCGCCGATTCTCGTGCTGGGTGTGCTGCTGTCGGTTTTCATTTACTGCGGCACAGAGGAAAAGATCGTGCAGCCGAAGCACCACCGCATCCGCGTCAGCTTTTTCGACACGCTGCGCATGGTTGTGAAGAACAAATACTTCTGGATTATTTCGCTCGCGTCGTGCCTCGGTTTTCTGGAGGCTTCGTTTTTCAATATTCTGGGCTGGATGTACAACTATCAGGACGTCTGCTCCGCCGGACAGTTCGCGCTGATTACGACGATTTACGGCAACGCGGCGCTGTGGGCGATGGTGTTCACACCCCTTTTGGTGCGCAGAGTCGGCAAGAAGAATCTGCTGGTCTGGTCCAACGTGATGAACATCTTCTTCATTGCGCTCATGTTCCCGGTCGTGCGCCGCGCGCCCAAGGTGAGCATGATCTGGATCTTCCTTGTCTGCATGTTCGTCAACCACGTCGTGACGCAGATCACCGTCACCATCACGCCGAGCATCAACGGCGATATCCGCGACTACCAGCAGTACATCAGCGGCGAACGTGTGGACGGCATTTTCGCCGTTGTGGGACTGATCGGCAGCGTGTGGAATCTGGCGACCGGTTCCGTGCTGCCCGCCATCTATGACAAAGCGGGACTGAACGCCGAGACGGCAGCAGCACTCGGCTACGACAGCGGCAACATTTACGACGTGCTGTACAACGAGCAGTATTTTCGCTCGATCTGCGGCGTTCTGATCGTCGCGTCGGTCATCGGCGCGACGCTGAATGTTGTGCCGTATTTCTTCTATGATCTGACCGAAACGAAGCAGGAGGGCATGATCGCGGTATTGAAGGTGCGCGCCATGCTTGAGGACTACGCGCACGGCGACCTGTCGCAGGAGACGCTTGCCGAGGGAATGGAACTGATCGAGGCGGCGGAAAAACACGCGGGCAAACAGAGTGAGCCGCTGCCGGACCGGCGCAGAGACAAGGCGGAGTATAAGCGTGTCAGGGCACACAACCGCGAACTGGCGATTGCCGAAATGGTGCGCGGAGAGCTGTGTTATTTTGACTTGCCGCAGACGCAGCCGCTGTTCGAAAGAGCCGAACGGATTGTACAGGCGGGTGCGCTCGGGTTTCCGGCACAGATGGACACCGACCTGCAAGCGGTCAAAGCCATGCCGAAGGGTACGCCGCAAGAAAAGGAATACCGCAAAAAATGGCTGGAGATCGCCCGCAGCGAGCAGGCGACGAGGCGGAATTTGAGCGCCTGTTCGACGAGGAAGACCGCACGGATGAAGCGCTTGCGGCGGCATACGCGGTGAAGGATCGGCAGCAGGCGGCGGCGCTGCGCGCCAAAAAGCAGCGGATCGCCCGTCAGCTCAAAAAGACGACGAAGGCGCACACGATGTATACCCGCGCGGCGCGTCCGTATCTCGACGCGCAGAAACTGCTGCAGCGCAAGGAAAGACTGGAAAAACTCGACGAGCTGCGAAAGCTGTACGCGGCGGCAGAGTGAGGCGGACAAATCGGGAAATCGGAATTTGTCGGGCTTTGCCCGAATGATATGACGCTATGCGTCATGAATTGGCTAACGCCGTGAATTGTTGCTTCGCAACATGATTTGCATTGCGCTGCAATGCATTGAGGGCGGGGTAAACCCCGCGCCCCATTATAAATGGGTACGGGCGAAGCCCGTCCGCAATGCGCGCAGCGCAATTCATGACCGCAGGTCATTTCATGCCGCAAGGCAATTCACGCACCGACAGGCGCAATTCATGTCGGAATTTGACGCGCGTCGAGCGCGACAAATTCCGATTTGTTCCCCACCTGATCCGGCCGTCGGCCGCAACGAAAGGAGACCTATATGAACATTATCCGCGCGTGCGGGACGAGGCTCGTCGACGATCTGGGGCGCGAGCGCATTTTCAGCGGCGTGAATGTTGTGGACAAGAGCCCGTATTCGAGCGGCGCACAGACTTTCCCGTATTTGAACTGCGACGTTTTGCAGCGCTTTGCCGCAAAAGGTTGGAACCTGATCCGCCTCGGCTTTACGTGGGGCAAGATCGAACCGCAGATCGGAAAGTACAACGAGCCGTATTTAGACAGCGTGGCCGGTATTCTGGATCTGTGCGAAAAATACGGCATCTACGTTTTTCTCGACATGCACCAGGACTTGTATTCCCCCTTGACCAACGGCGACGGCGCGCCTGCGTGGGCGGCGCTGACCGACGGTCTGCGCACGCATCCGACGCGCTTTGTCTGGGCGGAGGACTACTTCTGGGGCAGGGCATGCCACCGCTGCTTCGACCACTTCTGGAACAATACGCCCGTGCAGGGCAGGGGCTTGCAGGACCGGTTTGCCGACTGCTGGGCGCATATTGTCCGCCGGCTCGGTGAGAAAGATGCCGTGATCGGTTTCGACGTGTTCAACGAGCCGTTTCCCGGCAGCGATGGCGGCAAGTGCTTTCGCCGGATTGTGTGCGGCGCGATCAAGGCAACGCTGTCCGTCCGGCATGTCCGGCGCACACAGCTTCTGCGCGACGCTGTATCGCGCGGGCGGGAAGAAAAGCTGTTCGGGCATATTTCGCCCGCTGTTCTGCGGCAGGCCGTCAGCGGCGCTTTTCCGCTCATCGAACAATTCGACAGAACGAAGTATTCGCCGTTTGTGCAAAGAGTGTCGCAGGCAATCCGTAAAGAGAACGCGGACAAGCTGCTGTTTTTGGAAAACTGCTATTTTTCCAACCTCGGCATTCCGTGCGCCGTGCAGCCGGTCCGGCGCGGCGATGCGCGCGATCCGCAGCAGGTGTTCGCGCCGCATGTGTATGACCTCATGGTCGATACGCCCGCCTACCGCTATGCGAGCGACGAGCGCGTCGGCAGTATCTTTGAGGAGCACCGCCGCACACAGCAGAGACTGCAAACGCCCGTGATCGTAGGCGAGTGGGGCGGATTCGGCGCGCAGGACGACGACGGCTGGCTGCGGCATATCGAATACCTGCTGTCCGTGTTCGAGCGCAACAAGTGGAGCCAGACGTACTGGCAGTTTTCCGACGCCTTTTTCGACTCGCCGCTGATGCGCGTCTTTGTCCGCCCGTATCCGCAGGCGGTGCCGGGTGTAATCGAATCCTACCGCTATGACGCGGGAAGACGGCAGCTCTCTATGCGCTTTACGCAGCAGGATGCAGGAGATTGCGTGATCTGCACGCCGCTTCCCGCACAGCGGATAACTGTGGACAATGCCGAAGTCGACTATGAAATAAATACCGCGCAGACGACGATCCGCACGTCTGCCGGCACACACACACTGTTCATCTGTTTTTAGGAGGAGAATATGGCACACATTATCGGACAACCCATCCCGAATCTGCCCTGGCAGGACAAGCCGGAGAACGCGCTGTATCCGGTCTGGCGCTACAGCGGAAACCCGATCATCACGCGGGACAACCTGTTCTTTGCCAACAGTATTTTCAATTCCGCCGTCGTGCCGTTCCGCGGCAAATTCGCCGGCGTATTCCGCGTCGACACGCGCACGCGCGACCAGATTCTCGTCACGGGCTTCAGCGACGACGCGATCCACTGGACGCTCACGGACGAGAAGCTGTTCGAGGGGTACGACCCGCGCCTGTGCGAGATCGACGGCGTTTACTACCTGACGTGGGTCAAGCTCACGCCGCACGGCACCGTGATCGGTGTTGCGTGTACGCAGGATTTTGCGCATTGGCAGGAGATGGAGGAAGCGTGCTATCCCGTCGCGCGCAACGGCGTGCTGTTTCCGCGCAAAATCGGCGGGGAATACGTCATGCTGATCCGTCCGTGCGACAGGGGGCATACGCCCTACGGCGACATCTTTCTCATGCACAGCCCCGATCTGACGTACTGGGGCAAGTACCGCTTTGTGATGGAACCGGTGAAAAACTGGGAGATGACCAAGGTCGGCGCGGGACCGACGCCCATCGAGCTGGACGACTGCTGGCTGATGCTGTACCACGGCGTGCTCACGAGTTGCAACGGCTTTACCTACAGCATGGGCGCGGCGCTGCTCGACAAGGACGAGCCGTGGAAGGTGCTGCACCGCGCGGACAGTTTTCTGCTCGCGCCGCATGAATTGTACGAATGCGTCGGCGACGTGCCGAACGTCGTGTTTCCCTGTGCCGCGATGGCGGACAGCACGACCGGCCGCATTGCCGTGTATTATGGCGCGGCGGACACGTCGGTCGCGCTCGCGTTCACCACGGCGGACGAAATCGTCGATTACGTCAAGGCGCATGATCTGCTGCGCAGCGGCGACTGACTGCGAAAGTGCGTGAACCCTGCCCGCGTTTTGGGCGCTTCCCGCGCCGGACAGGCGTGCGCAGATACGCCGGAAAACACAGCGAGATAAAACAGAAAAAGAAGGGACCGTTCTCCGACTTTCGGATGAACAGTCCCTTTTTGTGGTTCATCACGGATTTTTGTGGGATGGTCAGATATCGATAAAAAGCGGTGTCATCGCGAGGAGCGAAGCGACGTGGCGATCCGTAACCCCGGTAGTGCATAGATGTATAAGAAAGAGAACGGATTGCCGCGCGCCATAAAGGCGCTCGCAATGACAAACAAGGGGACGTTCGCTTATCCAACAAGATTCCGTGATGAGGGCTTTTTGTTTTCGTCCTTCTCCGTTTGCAGACGGATCGGATTACGGCAGTATGGAATCGTTTTGCCGCAGGACGGCGGCAGTCTTCTGAACAGAGCCGATGTCGTATGCCTTGGGCGTTGCGAGTCTTTCTCTGACATCCTCGGATTTTGCGTACCGCAGCAGTAGGTCATGCACCTTGTCCAGTTCGTCCCAGTCGCACAGATAGGGATGCAGCTTGCAGATAAAACACTGCTGCTTGGGATTTCCCAGACTCAGATAGGTGATCGTCTGCTCCGCGGACGCACGCTGCCATCCGCGCGCATACATAAATCCGCACCAGCGCAGATGCTCCGCCCTGCCCAGCTTTTCACAGAAGTCCTCGCCGCTCCGGCTGAGAAGCGCGTCAAACCGGTCGGCAATTTCCGCAAGCGCGTTTGTCTGCGTCACAAGGTGATCCTCCGAAACAGCGCCGGCAGAAAACGCGCGATAGAGCAGCCCGATGACCTCCGCAGCGGAGCTGTCGCGGAAATAGTACCGGCTGTAGAAAGTGTGCAGCTCTTCGTGCAGCGCCTGTCTGGAGGTCAGATCGTCCTTTCCGGCCAGCGACGTGCGCGCGTAGTGGCAGTGCGCTGCCTCGGCGCGATGCCGCAAGCTACTTTCGGTCAGCGCGGCGAAGGTGTAGTGCGTCGTCTCGACGCCGAAGGTGATCAGATCATAACCGTTATACCATGCGTTTCCGTGCTCGAATGACCCGACCGTGTACGCCTGTGAGAGCATCGCGGTGCGTTCGCTGCGGCAAAGCACGGCAATCTGCGGCAGGTTGGTGAACGTCGCGTCGGCCTGCAGCGTCCAGCCGCGCAATTGCGTGGCATACAGCAGGTTTTCATCATCGCTTCCGAGATCGACGACGAAGTAGTTCGCGCCGGTTTCGCAGATGCGCTCGCGGATATCGGCGTCCTGTGTATCCATCACGATAAAGTGTATCGGAATATGCAGCGCTTTATCCTTTTTCTTTTCAAACGCCTGACGGATGGCGGGACAATCGCAGAAAAGCTGCTCGCGCATCTCGTCGGCATGCGCACTCACGACAGTGATGCGCATCGTATATTCGCTCCCGTCCGACGGGCAGAAGACGTTGCCGTTGGCGCAGGAAAGGATCTCCTTGATCAGCGGCAGAGCGATTGTGTCGCCGCCGACAATGACCAGATCCGTGCCGCCGGCGTGCTGTCTGAATGCCGGAAGGAAGAGCGGATGCTGCATCAGAAGTTCCCGTGCGCAGTCGAGCGGATAGTCGCAGAAGACGGTTTTGAAGTAGATGCTGTTGTCCATGGAGCTGATAAGCGCATCGATCGGCAGTGCGGCATATTCGCTGCGTGCGCGGATATACAGCGTCACGTTTTCCATGAGCGACATGCGCGCGTTCGGGTCGGTCAGCTGCAATGCGACGTCCTCGTACAGACGGATCAGCACTTCCACGGCATCGCGGATGTTGCGGTTCTCATCTGCGGACAGCAGAGCAATGGGAACGACCGGATAGTCGGCGGACGGATCGTTATACAGCGAAAGAATCTGCCGGATGACATCCGCAATATCGTCGCCGCCCGGCGCAATCGAGAAGAACGTCCACTGCGCTTTGTCCGGCAGGCTGTCTGTAAAGATCGGGTTGAAACCCGTGTTTCCGTTGGTGACACATATGCTGCTGCGCGGGATTGCGCAGCGGCTCCCGGCGGGAGCGCGCGTGCGCCAGCTCTGCCACCTGCGCCGGTTCAGCCGGCGCATGGCGTCCTCGTCACCGCGTCTCGCGGCTTCCTCGTACCACCGTCTTGCATCCTCGGAAAGTGTTTCGTCGCGTTCCTCGCAGATACGGCCGCAGTAATAGTACAGCACAGCCTTCTGCGCCGGATTGACGTCGGCTTTCCCGATGGCCGACTGCAGCAAGTCAAGCGCCTGCAGCAGGTCTTTGTCGCACGCGAAAGATGCGTCCGCACGGAATAGAGCAACGGCGTATTCCTGCATGGCGTCGACGCTGCCTGCGTTTGCGGCAGTCTGCAAGTGCGCTTTGGCCTTCTGCGGGTCTGCCTCATCACGGTAAAAACGCGCAAGGAACAGGTGCGCATCGCGCAGAATGAGTGTGTCGTCGGCACAGGCGCGCTCAATGAGCGCAAGACCTTCCGTCCGGCTCTGCTTGCAGCCTTCTCCGAAATACAACCATCTTCCGAGCGTATACAGCGCACGCGCATCCTCGATGGTTTTCGGACGTTTGATTTTGGCGGCGTAGTCGTACAACTGCGCGTAAGCCTCTTTTTTCGCTGTCGCGTCACCGTACTGATGCTTGAAAACGGCGTCGCGGATGACGGCGGGCAGCGGCGCGCTGCCGGGGATCGGCGTGTGCAGAATGGAGGTGCCGGCATTGTCGTACATCCAGATCTGATTGAGCAGGTCGACCGTAGCAAACTGACCCGTCGACAGCGTCACAAGCAGCTTTGCAATGCACAGTTTCCAGTTGCGGTCGATGCACAGCACGTATGCGTCGCGCAGCCGTGCGGTATCTGTTTCGGTCATGCTGCAGTCGCCACCGCAGCCGTCTCTGTCGAGCGCAGAGGAGAAAGCGGGAATATCGTCTTTCCGGGACTTCAGGAAATCCTGTATCTTCTGCTCGTCGAATGAGACATCGGGATCGGCAAAGAAACGCTCGACCATTTCGACGGTCTGGCGGATCATTTCACGCGGATCGCACTCCGTCATGCGGTAGTACTCCTTGTTGCGTGCCGCGTTGGTCGGATTGCAGGCAAGGAAGTGACTCAGGTATACGACGCTTGTCCTTTGCAGGCTCTCCTGCACCGGTTCCGGAAAGAACCGGCGCAGCATATCGTCCCGCTTGAAAGAATAGGCGTGCCGAAACCGCAGGTGCTCGTGCAGATCCTCCAGAAAATACTTCGGGTTGTACGTGGCGAAACGTTGTCTTCTGGCTCTTTCTTCATCAGATACTGCCATGGTGTTCCCTCCTGTTCTTATTCTGTATTTCAGTATAAGCGCTTGAATAGCATTTGTCAAGGCGTAACACAAGAATTTATGGTGATATAATTAAATGAGTTTATGAAAATATTTAATTTAAAAGAAAAAAAATAAAAGTAAAAATCCTGTAACAAAAATCTTAGAGCATATTCCTGCATTTCTTGACATCCGGTGTCCGGATTTGATATAATAAGGCATAATCCGCCGCAAGCCAAAGGAGGAAATAAGAATGAAGAAGTTTTTGTGTCTGGTACTGAGCGTGGTGCTGTGCGCATCCTGCGTGTTCTGCGCATCCGCCGACGCACCCGAGGAGGGCGGCACGCTCAAACTCATCAACCTCAATGTGGACGGTCTGCCGATTCCCGCCGCCTTTTCGAGCGAGCACCGCGATCCGCTGGTCATGTCCAAAAAGATCCCGCCCATGCTCAATGCATACCAGGCGGATCTTATCGCCGTGCAGGAGGATTTCAACTTCCATCCGATCCACAAAAAGAACATCGACATGCCGTACAAGACGCTGCACTCCGGCGTTATCCCGTTCGGCGACGGTCTGAATTTCTTCTCGAAGTATCCGATCTACAACGTCCATCGCGAGGCGTGGGAAGAGGCGTACGGCGTGCTGGATTCCTCCGGCGACCAGCTCACGCCGAAGGGCTTCCTGTGCGCGAGCGTGGAGATTGCCGACGGCGTGGTGATCGACGTGTACGACATCCATGCCGACGCGGACGACGGCGAGGGCGATATTGCCGCGCGTGTGGCGGAGTATCAGCAGTTGTTCCGCTATCTGGACGTCTATTCCAAGGATCACGCCGTCATCATCACGGGCGACACGAACGCGCGCTTTTTGCAGCTTGAAAGCCGTTTGCAGGAACTGTTCATCGAGGAGAGAGGGTTCAAAGAGGCGTGGATCGAGCTCAAAAACGAGGGACGCTACTATCTCACACCCGAAGATGAGGCGCGGTTCACCGCACAGTATCCCGGCTCCTGGTGGGGCGTATGGGATTCCGCCGAAAAGACGTTCTACCGCGACGGCGGCGGTGTGTCGTTCGAGGCGCTCTCGGAGGAGCTGATCTGGCACTATGACGAGGACGGCGTGCTTTTGGCCGACCATGCGGCCGAGATCGTCGAGCTGCGCTACACGATCGACCGCAGTGCTGTACACGATACACGCACATACAAAAAAGAAATCTGGACGCCATACAGAATTCTGTTCCTGTACCCGAAGTATTTCTTCAAATCCCTGTTCCTGATTCTCGGCGCGTTGCCGAAACTGATCTCGGAAAAAATCAAGGCGGCAGCTTAACGGCTGCCGTCCGTTTTTTATGCGTGGCGCGGTGCAGGGAACGTCCTTTTCGGCACGGATGTATCCGTACCCTGCACAGGGAAACCAACCGGCAGCAACTGTCGTCTGCCGGGATGTTTCTATAAATGCTGAATGTTTTTGCAGTGCCCGCAAGGACAGATCCTTTGCCATGCTTTTTTCGATCCCGGCTTTCCGTGATGAACCTTTTTTGTAAAAAATAATTTACACAGATGATTGCAGTCTGTGCGGATAAATGCTATAATATATATTAACGTTAAATGACAGGTCAATATGAAATGCGGCTGAAAGCCGATACAGGAGGGGGTATAAATATGTTTGATGTGCAGGCGGTCAAGGCCGCGTGTGTGCAGTGGATCCGGGACTTTTTTGAGGAGAACGGCAAGGGCTGCAATGCGGTGATCGGCATTTCCGGCGGCAAGGACAGTTCCGTTGTCGCGGCGCTGTGCGTCGAGGCGCTCGGAGCGGAGCGCGTGATCGGCGTGCTGATGCCCAACGGAGAGCAGGCCGACATTGATATGGCAAAGCTGCTGGTCCATCATCTGGGCATACGTCACTATGTGGTCAACATTCACGACGCGGTGCAGGGCGTGCGCAGCGCGATCCCGTTTCCGCTTAGTGAAATGAGCGAGACGAATCTGCCGCCGCGCATCCGCATGGCGACGCTGTATGCTGTCTCCCAAAGCCACAACGGCCGTGTGGTCAATACGTGCAACCTCTCCGAGGACTGGGTCGGCTACTCGACACGCTACGGCGATTCCGTGGGCGACTTCAGCCCCTGCTCGATGCTGACCGTGCAGGAGGTCAAGGCGATCGGCCGTGCGTGCGGCTTGCCGGACGCGCTGGTCGACAAGGTGCCGATCGACGGCTTGTGCGGCAAAACGGACGAGGACAACCTCGGCTTTACCTATGCCGTGCTCGACCGCTACATCCGCACGGGAGAGATCGACGATCCCGAAACCAAAGCGCTGATCGACCGCAAACACCGCGCCAACCTGTTTAAGCTGCGCCTGATGCCGATATTTGATCCGCATCTGCCGCAGATTGAAGGGTGACCGAAAGGGGAGACAAACAATGCGATTTGAACCGATTATCCTGTCGCTTCTGGACACGGACCTGTATAAATTCAACATGGATCAGGTGATCTTTCACAAGCACACCGATCTGAGCGGCGAGTACTACTTCAAGTGCCGCAACGCCGGCGTCGTCTTTACGCCGGAGATGGCGCAGGAGATTTCCGAGCAGGTGGACGCGCTGTGCCGCCTGCGCTTTACGCATGCGGAGCTGGACTATCTGCGTTCCATCCGTTTCATCAAAAACGACTACGTCGAGTTTTTGCGCCTGTGGCGTCCGATCCGCGAATACGTGACGATCGAGCTGCTCGAGGGCGGCGAGCTGTCCATCGTGGTCAAGGGGCCGCTGTTCTCCGCGATGCAGTTTGAAATCTATCTGCTGGAAATCGTCAACGAGGTCTACTTCCGCATGGCGTACGACTACGACGCGCTGCGCCGTTCGGCCGAGGAACGGCTCGATCAGAAGATCCTCGATTTCAAGAGCGGGAAGTATACCTTCAACTTTGCCGAGTTCGGCTGCCGCCGCCGTCTGTCGCGTGAATGGCAGGATGTTGTGGTGCGTCGTCTCGCGCAGGAAACGGGACACTGTGTCGGCACGTCAAACGTCTGGCTTGCCATGCGCTACAACATCACGCCCATCGGCACGTACGCGCACGAGTTTGTGCAGATGTATCAGGGCATCGACTCCATTCCGCTGGCGTTCACCAACCATCACGCCATGCAGGACTGGTACGAGGAGTATGACGGCGATAACGGTACGGCGCTGACGGATACGGTCACGACCGACCTGTTCCTGCTGGACTTCAACCGTTCCATGGTCAACAACTACACCGGCGTTCGTCACGACAGCGGCGATCCGTACGCGTGGGGCGAAAAGATCATCGCGCACTACAAAAAGTTCGGCGTCGACCCGAAAACGAAGCTGCTGCTGTTCAGCGACAGTCTCGATTTTGACAGAGCGCAGGCGCTCTACGATTACTTCAAAGACAAGACGAAGGTTTCGTTCGGAATCGGGACGTTCTGCTCCAACGATACGTTTGCCGATGCGCTGAACATTGTCATCAAGCTCCAGTACGTCAACGGCCGTCCCGTGGCAAAGCTGTCCGATACGCCCGGCAAGGCGATGTGCCGTGACCCGCAGTATCTCGACTACCTCAAGCGGTCGGTCGAGTTCAGACTGCAGCGCGAACAGAACGCGTAAACGACCCGCGCTGAGAGCCGGCTCCATTCCTCCTCAGGAAACAGCGAAAGCATTCTTCACGGTTTTCCGTGCGATAATTGCAGATAATAGATTGTAAAAAAGGACGGGCTTTGCCCATACCCATTTTGATTGGGGTGCGGGGCATTTTGCCCCGCCCTTTTTTGCTCTCTGCCATCTGCTTTTCACTTTTCTCGTTCTGATTGCGGTTTTTCGGTCGTATCGGCTTGATTTTGCGTGCTTGGCGTGGTATAGTGTAAAATGCAGAATTATAAAAACTGCATCAGCAATCGAACACCCCGGATAATCAAAGGAGATCTGTCATGTCAAACGCAAATCTGTATCAAATGGACTGTTCCGCGATCGTGTATCCGTATTTTGCAACGGACAAGATTCAGCACTCTTTTACCATGGAGGCTGATCTCGACCGCGAAATAGATCCGGCTCAACTGAAGACTGTCGTCCAGCGTCTGTGCGAACGCTTCCCGACGCTGTTTGTGCGTCTGCACCGCGAAAAGTTCGGCTACAAGCTCGAACATGTACACGATGTGACGCCCTTTATCATGCCGCGCCCGAAGTTCCTCAACATGCCGTACGACCTGAAAAATAACGAGAACCTGATTCGCATCACCTACCGCGGCTGCCGTCTGGCGGTGGAATGTTTCCATTCCGTGACGGACGGCAACGGCGCGATCACGCTGCTCAAGTCGATCATTGCGGAGTATTTCCGCGAACTCGGCGAGGACATCCCCAACACATGCGGCATTCTCTCGCCGGAAGATGCGCCGACGACGGCTGAAACCGAGGACAGCTTCCGCAGAGTTTTCACCAGCGCCAAGGAAACCGTTTCGCGTTCCGGCAGGATGGCGTTCCAATTTAACCCCGACGGCCCGTTCGCGCCGTGGCACCAGACCGAGCTGTCGATGCCGCTGAGCGAGATCAAGCCCGTGGCCAAAGCGCTCGGCGCGACGCTGACGGAGTTCGGCGTAGCAGCGTATCTGTACGCGTTTTATCAGACGGAGAAGGGCAGAACGTCCAAAAAACCGATCATCATGAGCGTGCCGATCAACCTGCGCCCGCTGTTCGACTCGCAGACGCTGCGCAACTTTGCGCTGTACTTCTATGCCTCTGTGCCGCAGGGTACGAACCTGACGTTTGAAGACGTTTTGGAAAACGTCAAGAAGGAATTCAAGGCAGGCACGGACAAGGATCTGCTGCAGCGTATGATCAATACCAACGTCGCCCAGCAGGAGATGGCGTTTTTCCGTGCGCTCCCGCGTGTTGCCAAGGGAACGGTGCTGCGTATCGGTGCGGCATTCTGCGGCGAGGCGCAGTTCACGTCCACGCTTTCCAACCTCGGTATCTTCAAGGTGCCGGACGAGCTTGCCGTGCATATCAAGACGTTCCACGCCGTGCTCGGTCAGGTGCCGAAAAACCACATTCTCACCACGGCGTACTGCTACAACGGGACACTGGGATTCATGTTCTCCTCGCGCCTGCAATCGCGGGAGATCGAGCATAACGTGCAGCGCCTTCTGCGCGAGCGCGGTGTGCACGCAACACTGCGGGACAACGAAACGGGTGCGATTCTGTAACATACTATTTCTGAAGGGGAACGGATATGCTGTTTTCTACGCTGATTTTTCTGATTGCTTTTCTGCCGATTGTCCTGTTCGGCTACTATGTGCTGCTGCGCAAGTGGCGGCCGGCGCAAAACGTCTTTCTTCTGTTTGCCTCGCTCGTGTTTTACGCGTGGGGCGAGCCGAAGTTTGTCTTCGTGATGATCGGATCGATCCTGTTTAACTGGCTGATGGGACTGCTGGTGGATCGCCGGCGGGAAAAGAAAACGGCGAAACTCTGGATTGCTCTGGACGTTGCGGGTAATCTCGGCCTGCTGTTCGTGTTCAAGTATCTGATGTTCACGCTGGGGAATATCAATACGCTGTTCGGTCTGTCTCTGCCTGTGCCGACGATCACGCTGCCGATCGGCATTTCGTTCTTTACGTTCCAGGCCATGTCCTATGTGCTGGACGTTTACCGCGGCGACGGACAGGTGCAGAAAAATCCGCTGTACGTCGGCCTGTACATCTCCCTGTTCCCGCAGTTGATTGCGGGGCCGATCGTGCGCTATCAGACCGTTGCGGACGAGATCATGAACCGCAAAGAGACGTGGGACGATTTTACCGACGGCGTGCACCGTTTCCTGGTCGGTTTCCTCAAAAAAGTGCTGCTGGCGAATACAATGGCGCTGGTAGCCGACGGCGTGTTTGACAGCAAAGAGCCGGTCTGCGCCGCGGCCTCATGGCTGGGACTGATCGCCTATACGCTGCAAATCTATTATGATTTCTCCGGTTACTCCGATATGGGCATCGGCCTCGGGCGGATGTTCGGGTTCCACTTTCTGGAAAACTTTGACTATCCCTATATTTCCACCTCGATCACGGAATTCTGGCGCCGCTGGCACATTTCGCTGGGCACATGGTTCCGCGACTACGTGTATATCCCGCTCGGCGGCAGCCGCGTAAAAAAACCGCGTCTGGTGTTCAATCTGTTTGTCGTGTGGCTGCTGACGGGCATATGGCACGGTGCAAACTGGACGTTCCTTGTGTGGGGGCTGATGTACTTTGTGCTGCTGACGGTCGAAAAACTGACCGGCGCGGACAAGAAGCTGCAGGGCAAAGGGTGGCTGCCGGTCAAATACATCTACACGATGGCGTTTGTGTGTCTGGGCTGGCTCGTGTTCCGCGCGGACAGCATCACGGCGGCATGGGCGTATTTGCGCAATATGCTCGGCATGGGAACGTCCGTGCTGGATGATTCGTTCTGGTACTATTTCGACAACTATGTTGTGTTCCTGATCGCGGCGGCTGTGCTGGCTGTGCCGCTCGCGCCCTGGCTGCGTAAAAAAATCGACGCCCTGCCGAAAGCGCCGCGTACGGTCTGCAATGCCGTATATACGGTCGGATTGCTCTCGCTGTTCCTGGTCGGTATCTCTTATATTGTCAAGGGGTCATATAACCCGTTTATCTATTTCAACTTCTGAAGGACGGTATGCAGATGAAAAAGGTATGTGCGATTGTTTTTCTCGCGCTGATTGCCGTGCTCGGCATCGGCACGTCCGTACGGGTTGTTGTAAAAGTGTTGCCGGAGTATTTTTTGAAAGACGAAAGCAAGTTGTCAATCGCCACAATGATCGTGTTTGATACAGACCGGAATCTCCAGCGGGAAATGCTGTTCCACCATAGTTGGATCGACCTGTTCGGCGGCGTAATGCGCCTGACCGGTGCAGACATGGTTGCAGATGCGGAACCCGAGTACAAGGTATTCAAAATGCGCAACGAAGGCGTAACGTTTATTGTGAATGCGTATCCTCCGCTGGACGAGAATCAGCTTGCTTCAATCCGGGATCTCAAGGCGGCTGCGGACACGGCAGGGGCGGAAAGCTGGTTCGTATGCATTCCGCAAAAATCCTGTACGCGGGAGGATTCGCTCGGTTATTTATTACGTGGCGTAATCGATTATGCAGAACAGGTGGATGCTTACCGCAAGAAGATATTCGACGGATACGGCTTTTCCGTGCTGGATCTGGTGCAGATCATGCATAAGACGCCCGGACTGCATGAAGCGCTGTATTTCAGAACGGATCACCACTGGACGCCGGATGCCGGAAGATGGGCTGCGGGACAGATTGCGCGTGTGCTGTCTTTGCCGACGGAGCCGTTGGACGCATCGCATTTTTCGGATCAGGTCTATTCCGAAAGGATGTTCGGCTCGCAAGGCGAACGCTGCGGCAGATTCTACTGTAAGACCGAGAAAATGACGATACCCGTTCCGCAGACAGATGCGCAAATCACGCTCGATATAGACGGTGAACCTTCCAAAACAGGCAGATTTGAAGATGTTATGCGTCTGCCTGAAAACGAAAACCGGTCAAATGGAATTGATTTCAATCTATACGCAAAGATCTTAAACGGCAATCATTCCTATGTTTCGATTCGCAACCACCAGAATCCGGACGGAAAAAGAGTGCTGCTGATCAAATACTCTTTTTCCAATGTGGTCGCACCGTATCTGGCGCTGGTGTGCGGACAGGTGGAGATGATTGACACACGGTACTTTGAAGGCAGTGTGGCCGAGTGGGTCAGACAGAATAAGCCGGACGCGGTTATGGTGACGATGACGGCGAGAATGACGAATGATTTGTTTTCATTTTCGGGACAGGGAAGCGATTCGTGATGCATGCGGATCGCACCCGGTTGTGTAAGGCAACCGACGCTGTATATACGGTCGGATTGCTTGTGCTGTTCCCGGTCGATATTTCTTATGTTGTCAAGGGTTCTTACGACCCGTTTCTCTATTTCGACTTCTGACAGGTGAGAGAATGATAAAAAAGGTATGTGCGGTTGTTTTTCTCGCGCTGATTGTCACGCTCGGCATCGGCACGTCCGTACGGGTTGTTGTAAAAGCGCTGCCGGAGTATTTGACATGGGAAGGCAGCCGTTTGTCTACTCTGAAAACGTTTGTGTGTGATACGGATTCCAATTTGCAGAAGCAAATGCTTTTTCACGGCAACTGGATCGACCTGTTCGGCGGCGTGATGCGTCTGACCGGTGCGGATACGGTGGCTGACGTGGAGCCGCAGAATCAGGTTTACAAAATGCGCAACGGCAGCGTTACATTTATTCTCGGCAGGAAACGGCCGTTCGACGACGGCCAGCTCTCGGCGATCCGGAATCTGAAGTCTGCCGCGGATGCGGCAGGTGCGGAAAGCTGGTTCGTCTGCATTCCGCAAAAAATCTGCACGCGGGAAAAAGCGCTCGGCCTCTCCGCACGCGGCGCCGTGGATTATGCCGAGCAGATTGACGCGTATCGCATGCGGACGTTTGAAGCAGCCGGCTATTCCGTGCTGGATTTGCACAGCGCGATGCACGAGAAACAGAGTCTGCATGAGCAGTTTTTCTTTAAAACAGATCACCACTGGACGCCCGAAGCCGGGATTTGGGCAGCAAAGAAAACAGCCGAGGCTCTGCATATACCGGTGAGAAAGCTGGACTCCATGCATTTTAAGCCGCTGGTTTTTTTTAACATGTTCCTCGGTTCGGAGGGCAAACGCTGCGGAAGACTCTACTGCGCGTGCGAAGATATGTCTGTGCCGATCCCGCAAACAGATATGCAGTTTACCGTTTGCTCCACAGACGATCCGGACAAGACGGGCAGCTTCGAGGATGTAATGCTATTTTTTAAAGCATATCCAAAGAACGAGGACGTATACGACATCAATCCGTACGGGCTGATTCTGCACGGCGATCATGCATACGTTTCAATCCGCAATCTGCAGAATCCGGACGGAAAAAGAGTGCTGCTGATCAAAGATTCTTTCTCCAATGTGATTGCTCCGTACCTGGCGCTTGTATGCGGCCAGGTGGATCTGATTGACATACGCGAGTTTGAAGGCAGCGCGGCAGATTGGGTCAGAGAGAATAAGCCGGACGTGGTTATGGTGACGATGACGGCGAGAATGTCGAATGATTTGTTTTCATTTTCGGGACAGGGAAGTGATTCGTGATGTATACGGACTGGAACACATTAAAACACGACTGCATGCAGTGCGCGCGCTGTGAACTGGGCGCGACGCGCACCAACCTTGTCTTCGGTGTCGGCGTGCCGGATGCGGAG
The DNA here is from genome assembly GCA_017450005.1 of Clostridia bacterium. GTDB lineage: Bacteria > Bacillota > Clostridia > Oscillospirales > Acutalibacteraceae > UBA1425. The sequence continues at coordinate 15,019 of JAFSYM010000059.1, read as the reverse complement.
ATTGTTTTCATCGGCGAGGGTCCCGGCGAGCAGGAGGATCTGCGCGGCGAGCCGTTTGTCGGTAGAGGCGGACAGCTTTTGGATAAATATCTCGACGCGATCGGACTGTCGCGGCAGACCAATATCTATATCGGCAACATGGTCAAGTGCCGCCCGCCGCAGAACCGCGATCCGAAGCCGGAGGAGCAGGAGGCGTGCATTTTCTGGCTGCGCGAGCAGATCCGGCTCATCCGTCCGAAGATCATCGTCTGTCTCGGACGCATTTCCGCACAGCGCCTGATCGACCCGGATTTCCGCGTGACGAAGCAGCACGGTGAGTTTATCGAAAAGAACGGTGTGTGGATGATGGGCACGTTCCACCCGGCGGCGCTGCTGCGCAATCCCCGGCAGAAGCCGGACGCGCTCGAGGACTTTCTCCGCCTGCGCGACAAGATCGCTGAGGTCTGCACGCATACAACGCTGGGGTAAACTGTATTACGGAACAACGCCCGCTATTTCCCTCACGGCTGTCCGGCGGAACGCATGGTTGCGTTCCCTACACGATGCTCCCGATTTGCTTGCGCACGGGACGATGCCCGCATAGTCCCAGCGGATATACAAAATGCCGGTACACTGTTGTTTGCAGGGGCGGGCATGACCGCTCGTTCGTCCGGCACAATGCCGTTTCCGGCGTTGCATATACATAAAATGAACCGTCTTTGCGAGGAGCCGAAGGCGACGAAGCAATCCGTGTCTCGCCTGTCGGCTCGGTCGGCGCTTCTGCCTTCGGCAGAGGTGTCCACCGGACACCCGCGCCCCCTGATCTTTTCTATCGTACATTCGGGGTGCAGATTGCTTCGCTTCGCTCGCAATGCAGTTAGACGGTAGATATTAGATGGTAGATTGTAGATGTACGCACAGAAGGTGCGGCGTAGGGGAGGATCGTATCCGCCCGCGATTCACGGCATAGCGCGGTAAAGTCCGGGCGGCAGGTTGCCGCCCCTACTGGCTTGCCGGAAATGCGCCGTAGCGGCACGCATGTATGCGTGTCCTACATACCTGGCGGGTACAATCAAGAGAAATCTGTCATAGCAATAACAATCAAGGGGCGTTTATTCTATCCCCCAACTTTTCGTGAACAGCGTAAAAAAACGGCTTTTCTTCTGCGCAGATGCAGAGGAAAAGCCGTTGAACGTTATACTGTTGTGAACCTTATTCGGAAACAGCCGGCGTATAGAAAACGTGGAGCACGGTTTCAAACGCGGCCTGCTCGTCGAGGATGTATTCCGCGTACGGATCGCCCGGCTGCAGTTTGCCGGACAGGGTGGTGACGTCGGCGATATTCAGTCCCTTCTGCAGCAGAGTCGTGCCCATATACGTCACGCGGGAGAGACTGATGTTGGTGAAGGCGTATTCCATTGCCGTGTTGTACAGATTGCGCACGACGCCGAAATCGCGGATTGCGGCGGACGTGACTTTGCTGATGTACGCGTTCAGATACGCGATCTGTCTGGCGCGGCGCGGTGTGTCGGAATCCATTCGCTGTGTATCACGGGAGCGGACGAATTTCTCGGCGTCCGTACCGTGCAGCATGATGCGCGAGCCTGCGCTCTTGTCGCCATAATCCTCCGGTAGCGTGACGCTCACACCGCCGATCGCGTCGTTGAGTGCGGGAATACCGGCCAGATCCAGCACGCCGTACAGATGCACCGGGATGCCGTACAGCACACGCTGTGCGCTGGTCAGCACATTGCGGCTGCTGGTCTTGCCACCGTCGCCGTAGGCGAAGGACAAACAGATCTGCATGCGCTCCACGCCGACGTATTGGCCGTCGGTCGTGTACTGGTCGACGTCGACCATCGTATCACGCGGGATGAGAATCGGGGAGACGAGTCCGCTTTTCAGATCGAGCGCCGCGATCAGAATAAAGTCGGCTTGTCCGGCGGTACCGATCTTGTCGTCTTCCAGCCCGAACGCCTCGCGGTCCATACCGATGGCGGCGACTGTGACAATGTTTTCGTTGAGCGTGTAGGTGACGCCGTTGTACTCAACTGTTTTTCCCTCGTCATACGTCACGGAGAAGGGGTTCTTTTCGACGCCGCCGATTTCCTTTTGCAATTGCCTGCTGCCCATCAGATTCAGTACGGCAAAAGTGGAAGCCGCGATCAGACAGAGCGCAAGCGGAATGCTGATGATAATAATCAGCGCGCGACGGATTCTGCGCCTGCGGCTGAAACGGCGGTGATGGCGGTGATGGTGTTTTCTGCCGGAATCCGAGCTCTGTGTGCCGGGGAGATCGTCCTCGCTGATTACCTGATACTTCTGGATCAGTTTTCTGCGGTGCTCGGATTCAATTGAATGTCGGCTGCCGGAGCTGTGGCGCGAAGTGTGTTCACTGTCGGAAGCGTGGGTCGAGGTATGCCCGCTGCCGGAGCTGTGATGTGAAGAATGCCCGCCGTCCGAGCTGTGATGCGAAGAATGCCCGCTGTCCGAGCTGTGGTGCGCGGATGAGGATGAGGCATGATGTGAAGAATGACGCCCGCTGCTGCCGGAGCTGTGGTCTGTGCTGCCGTGTGCATGCTCCGACTCATTTTGTACGGTATCCGGGTTGTTATCTGGTTTGCTCATCTTTGATCAGAACTCCATTTACTAAGTATCGTCCGCTGTATCCGCCGGTCAGACATGTGCTCAGCACGACCAGCTTGTCGTCTGTCTGCAGCTCGACGCCTTCACGGACGTTGCGCAGCATCGCCTTGGGATTCAGCACGCCGTCGAAGTACTCCCGACGTACCTGCTCGTCCGAAAAGTCGAAGGAGTTGAGGATGTGACGGTCGTCGTACTTGTAGGCCGAAACGATGCGGTAGGTCAGCTTGCGGCCGGGGGTGTAGATGTAGAAAAACTCGTTTTCCTTGAAGAAATCCGCATCCTCGAAATAGTGCAGATTCGTGAACATCCCGCCGGAGTAATAGTTGTGTCCGTAGATGACTGTGACGGGGTCGGAAAAGTCGAGGCTGTTTTTCGATTGTGTGAACAGAGAACCCAGACGCGAATATTTGCCGTCGAGATCACGGTTGAGGTAGTACAGATCGTCTGCGAAGCTTTGCAGGATCGGCAGCTCGATCTCGGTATTCGGCACCTCAATCCAGGCGTACACCTCGGAGTTGCGCGTCTGGAGCGCGGCAAAATCGACCGGGTTTTCCGGCCGGTTGTCGACCGTCGTGGGCACGGTGACCGTATAGCTTTCGGAGATTTCCTCGGCCTGCCGGCGCGCTTTGTAGTCGCGGTACATGCGCAGGCCGAAGAAACCGGCCAGACACAGCAGCAGGATAAGCAGTACGATCAGGATAATGACGCCGCCTCTGCGGCGGGAATCGGAACGCATCAGATCACTTCCTAAAAAATAAACCTGCATCAGCATACGAGATGCCGTTGCAGGTTTCTGTCAAACACAACTCAGTGGCGCCGTATGCATGCAATACTGTATGCGGCGTAAGCAGCGCTTACTGTGCGTCGTCGTCCTTCTTGCGCAGCGTTACGGTTGCAACAGCGCCGATCATGGCGATCGCCGCAAACGCGAACACAGCCGTGCTGGTGTCGCCCGTCTTGGGGGAATCGGGATTCGTGTCGGGCTTGACCGTCGCCGTGATGGTGGAACCGTCCGGCGTGGTGAGCGGTCCGGTGGTGCCTGTGGTGCCGGAAGAGGGCGTCGTGGGCTTGGTCACGGGCGCGGTGGTGCCGGAAGAGGGCGTCGTCGGGCCCGTGGTGCCGGTGCCGGGCTCCGTGATGTGCGGCGCGGTCGGGCCGGTAACGGTTTCGGGATCGCTCGGATGGGGCGGGATGATCGTCGGCGCCGTGGGGCTGGGATAAATCTCAGCAAATGCCGCGACTGTGCAGCCGAACGCCATCATAACCGCCAGAAGCAGTGCAATAATCTTTTTCATCAAAAACACCTCTTATTTGATACATCATGACAGTCTCACGAATAGATACCATTATATTAACAGACACATTCGCGTTTGTCAATAGAAAATCCTGCCTTTTTTACGCAGAAACGAGCGCTTCTTCGATCTCGGCGACGAACATGCGGTGGTAGCCGGCGCCGTTGTAGTTGGATTCGATCGTATCGTCGATAAAGCCGTCAGGCGTCAGGTCGTACCCGGCCATCTTGCGGCACTTGAGCACAAGCGTCGCCTCGGCGAAATACGTCGTGTCGCCGTCGAAGACCGGCGTCAGACCGCTTTCGGCAACCTTATCCGTATCGCGGCCGCTTTTGCTGCCGCACAGCGCGAGCGCCTTGCGCTGCCCATCGCCGAAAAAGCTGATCGTGAAGCGGTCGTTTTCTTCCAGAAAGCCGAACGTATACCGCTGCGGGCGGATGAAAATGAACGCCACGTCTTTGCCCCAGATTTCGCCCAGACCGCCCCAGCTGATCGTCATGGTGTTGAAGCGCTCTTTTGCTCCGGCGGTCACAAGCGCCCAGTCGTCCGCGATCAGGCGCACAGCGCTCTCTTTGACTTCGCGGATGTTGATCTTTTTAAATGTCATCTTCCGTTTCCTCCAGTTTCAAAGTATACAGCGTTTCCTGCACGCCGGACGTATCGGTTTCGCGCAGACGGCTGCCGAAGTTGTAGCCCAGTGCGCGTCCGCCGGGAAACAGGTCGTGCAGCGGCACAAGCACAAATGCACGCTCGTGCATGCGCGGATGCGGCAGCATCAGCTCGAAGCTGTCACTCTTGACGTTTTCGTACAGCAGTACGTCCAGATCCAGCACGCGCGGACCGCCGCGCACGGTGCGAATGCGTCCGGCTGCCGCTTCAATACCCAGACATACGCCCAGAACGGTGCGCGGGGACAGATCTGTTTCCAGCAGAAGCGCGGCATTGAGAAAAGCAGGCTGCTCGGTGATTTCGCCGACCGGTTCCGTCTCATACACGCGGGATACGGCAATCACGTCCACCTTCGGAACGCGCCGCAGCATATCAATCGCAGATTGCAGATTGGCGAGCCGGTCGCCGAGATTCGAGCCGATGCCCAAAACGACTTGATTCATGTCTCACGCTTCCTTTCGATTTCGACGCCCGCCCATGCGCACTGCGCTTTCATCGGGGCGTCCGGTTTTTTCAGCCGCAGACGGACGGAACGTATGGCGGGGTAGGCGCACAGCAGCGCGCGCACGGCCGCATCCGCAGCGGTTTCGATCAGGTCATACCGCGTTTCGGTCAGCGCCTTCTGCAGCGTTTTGGCCGCTTGCGCGTAGCTGACCGTATCGCCGACGTCGTCGCCCGCGACAGCGGCGGTGAAGTCCGTTTCCATTTCCACGTCCAGAAGGAACGTCTGGCCGTATTCCTTCTCTTCGGGATTGACGCCGTGGTAGGTAAAGATGCGCAGATCTCGCAGCAGGATCCTGCCCGGACTCTGTACCGGCTCGATGCGGTACAGCGCGTCTGCCACGCGTGCGGCCTGCACACTCTCGGCAACGTCGTGTACGCGCAGAATGTCCGTGCCGCCGGCGATTGCCGCCGTATGTGCGGCAATGGTGCCGGGGAGTCTGCGCAGCGGATCGGTTTCGCCGCTGAGCGTACCGATCACACGTTTGCGCGACGCGCCGAGCAGCACAGCGCACGGCGGCCGCAGCAGCCGAAGATCGCGCAGCACGCGCAGATCGCCCCTGCGGCTTTTGCCGAATCCGATGCCGGGATCAAGACAGAGCTGCGTGCGGCGCAGTCCCGCTTTTTCCGCAAACCGCACGGCTGCGGCAAAAAAGTCCGCAATCTGCGGCAGTGGATTGTCCGTGCCCGCATCGTCCGCGTCCATGCCGTGCGTGACGATCCATCCCGCGTCATGCCGGCGCACGGCTTCAGCCATTTCGCCGTTCAAAACGCCGGACACGTCGTTGATAATCGCCGCGCCCTGACCGAGCGCCCATTCTGCCGTTTCCGGGTGGCGCGTGTCCACCGAAACGGGGACGTCCAGCTTTGCACACAGCGCAGGCAAAACCGCCTGCAGCCGTCCGATTTCCTGTGCGGGCGGCACCGGCACATGTCCCGGCGCCGTCGATTCCGCGCCGACGTCGACAAGATCGGCGCCTTCCCGCTGCATTTGCATCGCGCGGTCGATCGCCTTTTGCGTGTCCGTATACGTGCCGCCGTCCGAGAAGGAATCCGGCGTCACGTTCAGCACGCCCATAATGTATGTTCTCGCGTCCGTACACAGACGAAAACGTTTGCCTTCAAACAGCATATTCCGCCGCCCCGCTTTCTATTCCTTGAGGAGCGAGAGCACTTCCGCGCGCGTGCGCGCATCGCTGCGCATCACGCCGCGCAGTGCGGAGGTACGCGTTTCGCTGCCCGCCGCGCGTGCGCCGCGCATCGTCATGCACAGGTGCTGCGCTTCAATGACGACTGCCACGCCCATAGGCGAGAGCGTCTCGGAAAGAAAGTCCGCGATCTGTGCCGTCAGCCGCTCCTGCAGCTGCGGACGCTTGGCAAACGTGCCGACAATCCGCGCGAGCTTCGACAGCCCGATCACCTTGCCGCCCTGCGGGATATAGGCGATGTGCGCCTTGCCCATGAACGGAATCAGGTGATGCTCGCACATCGAGTAGAGCGGAATATCGCGAACGATCACCATTTCGTCACCGTTCGGCTCATCAAAGACTTTCAGATGTGCGTGCGGATCTTCCTCAAGTCCGGCAAAGATTTCTGCGTACATCCGCGCCACGCGCGCGGGCGTTTCCTGCAGACCTTCACGGTCGGGATCTTCGCCGATTGCTTCCAGAATATCGCGCACAGCATGCTCAATTTTCTGCATATCCATTGTTTTCGTCACCGCCTTGCTGCGTTTCTATCATGATTTCGATACTGTAATCCGCATCCGTATTGATATACGATACGCGGTCTGTGGCAAAGGTTGTATCCGCTTTTTCATTGATCTGTTTGAGCAGCGTATAGACGCCCTCGTTGTCGATCAGATCGGACAAAGCAGACCGGTATGTCTCCTCGTCCGCAAAACGAAGCTGAAAGCCGTCGCTTCCGGCGTCAATCGTGTCGGCCGCATAGCGCACAACGCGTTCTTTTTCTTCCCCGCCGAACGCATGGAACAGGAGATTTTCATGCACATAGAAATTCTGCGCGTCTGCCGTGCAGGCGTGACCCGCGTCGAAATCGGTGTGCGTTTTGCGTATCTGCGCATCCGTAACGTTGAAGTAGGCGTAGCGGATCATGTCGCCGCCGCTTTCCACCACCGGATCGTCCCACGTCAGATCGAGATGGTAATACGCGCCCTCAAGCTGCACGACGTTCCACATATGGCTGGACGTGGTACTGCCGGGCGGCGTAGAATTGCCGCTTACCACATAACAGGGGATCTCCAGCTGGTCAAGCAGGTACTTGGCGGCTTTGGCGTACCCCTCGCAGGAAGCGGCGCCGCCGACCAGCACGCCGTAGATGGTGCTTCTGTAGGAATCGGATTTGCTGTCCGTATAGCGGCATCCGGCGATCAGGCGGTCGTGTACCACGCGTTCGCGCGCAAAAGCTGACGGCTGCTGCCGCGCTTCATCGAGGATCTGCGCGGCGACAGTGCTGCAGCGGCCGCGCATGGCTGCATAGTCCTCGGCGTTCAGACGGTAAGACGGGTAGAAGTAAGTGCGTTTCTTGCTCTGGCGCATCGTCGACGCGTTGTCGAGAAAGAACAGTTCCGGGTTGTCATACAGCACCGCAGTGTACATGCGCTGCATCTCGTCCCTCGTCAGCGCGGGTATTTCGATCACATTCGGAAAGTCGGTCGCGGCGGACAAAATGGCGTTGTATGCAGTCTTTTCCTTGTCCGTCAACTGTGCAAAGTAGTGCTTGAACGGGCTGCCCGCGTCAAGTACTTCGGTGTTGCCGCCCGGTGCAGCGGGGGATTCCGGCGATGCAAGACAGCCTGCCGCCCCGACGAGAAGCAGTGCGGAAACCGCCAGACAGAGCAGTAAGCGCAACAGCGTCTTCACGGCTGCACCTCCTTGTCCGGGATGATCCGCATATACTGGATCGGTTGAATCTCAAACGGCGTGTAGAGCATATATTCGAGCATATCCTTGGATTTTTTGAAATCCATCACGGAAATATCGCTCGTGAGCGCGCCGATAAGCATGGAATACAGATTGTCGCGTTTGTTCATGTTTTTTTCGTTGATATACTGCGAGAACATCTCGCCGATTGCACGCGACTGCATGTCGAGCCCCTCGTCGCCGAGTGCGCCGCAGTAGCGCATATACTTGAGCAGATCGTCGCCGCGCATTTTCTGCTCGCCCTCGATCAGCACGATCGCAAAGTCCGCACCGCGGTAGCTGATCTGCTCCGGGAAGGTGAACACAACCGGCCCCATGCCGTTGATTGCGCGCTTGAACGTGTTGTCGTCGGAGGCGATATAGCGGTCGATATGCACGCCGCTGAGCGCTTCCACCGCGCGGGTCAACTGCTTGACGCCGCCTGCCTGATAGTGCTCAAGCAGGCTGCCGAAACGGTCGCCTGTGTTCGCGCCCTCACGTGGGGAGAAGGAGGTGATTGCATAGGCGTTTTCGTCAAAGTTGATCTGGATTACGGACAGAAAACGGATGTCCGTTTTGTCGGGCGACGCGCACAGCAAGAGCAGGTTTTTGACGCCGGAAACGTCCGGAACGGGTACGGCGCTTTCCGATTCCGAAACGGATTCCGGTTCCGGGCGCAGCGAAAAACCGCCGGAGTGCAGGCCGATATATACGGCGCTTACCGCCAGAAAAAGGACAAGAAATACCGCGACCGCACCGAAAAAGCGGCCGAGTCGGCGACGTTCGCGCTGCCGCGCGGTACGCATGGTCTGCATGTGTCTGTGCATAAAGAGTTCCTCAGTTCATCAGTATCACTGCGCCGCACGCATCCAGACGCACGGTCGCATCGTTCGGACGGCTGCCGCCGAGCGCGAGACGCAGATGCCGCCATTGCGCGGGCAGGTAGTAGTCGATGGGGTGGTCGTTGCGGTTGACAATGGTCAGCGCACACGAATCGCCGCGCACGCGGGCAAACGCCACGCAGCCGAGCGTAGCGGAAACGGGTACGAAGTCGCCGTCCGCAAAGCAGGCGGCGCCGCGTCGCAGCGCACCGAGCGCGCGGTAGTGTTCCAGCAGCGAGACGTCCTCACGTCCCCACGGGTAGCAGCCGCGGTTGAACGGGTCTTCGCCGCCCTCCATGCCGGCCTCATCTCCGTAATACACGCACGGCACGCCGGGAAGCGTGTATTGCAGCACAGCGGCGGCACGCAAAAGCGCCAGAGCCTTGGCACGCTGTTCGCCGCTCAGACGACCGCTGCCCGCTCGCCATGCCGCGCGCGTGTAGTCGCTGCCGACCAGCCGTGTGAGCACACGCGCCGTGTCGTGCGTGCCGATATGATTCATCAGCGCGTGGATGCTCTGCGGCGGATAGTTTTCGAGCACGGTCAGCACCGCGTCCATGAAACGCTCGGCGCTGCCGGTCTGCATGAAACGCAGCACGGCGTCCGCGAACGGATAGTTCATCACGGAATCCATCTGTCCGCCCAGCAGGTATCGCCTGCGCGTGCCGTAGCTGATCTTGCTGCTCGCGTCTTCCCACACCTCGCCGATCACGTAGCTGTCCGGCTTTTCCGCCTTGACAGCGGCGTAGAACGCATCCAGAAAGCTGTCGGGCAGTTCGTCCGCCACGTCCAGCCGCCAGCCGTCCACGCCGATACGCAGCCACGCGCGCGCCATATTTGTGATGTAGGCGCAGTAGTCGGCGTTTTCCTCGCGAATTTCCGGCAGGATGTCGATGCCCCACCAGCATTCATAGCTTTGCGGCCATGTGCGGAATTTATACCACGGATAGTAGGGCGAATTTTTGCTTTGAAAGGCGCCCGTATCCGGATAATGTCCGTATTTGTTGAAATAGCGGCTGTCGTCGCCCGTATGGCTGAACACGCCGTCCAGAATGATCCGCATGCCGCGTGCATGCGCATCGTCGCACAGCGCGCGCAGATCGTCCGCCGTGCCGAGCAGCGGGTCGATCGCCTCATAATCCGCCGTGTCGTAGCGGTGGTTGGAGGCCGCTTCAAAGATCGGATTGAGATAGATGCAGCTCACACCCAGCGACTGCAGATACGGCAGCTTTTCGCGGATACCGGCCAGATCGCCGCCGAAGAAGTCGTACTTGCGGATGCGGCCGAGCGCATCCGGTTCCCACATCGGCTCGCCGCCCCAGTCGTCACGCAGAACACGTGCGGCAGGCACGTTCGCTTTTGCCTCGCCGCTGGCGCGGAAGCGATCCGGAAAAATCTGATACAGAATGCCGCCCTTGATCCACTGCGGCGACTGCACCTGCGGGTCGTAAACGGTCAGCTGCCACTCGCCGCCGTCGCGCACAATGCGGCCGATCCCGTTTTCGGCGTGGCAGATGCGCATGCTGCCGAAGTCGGTGTCGTAGATAAAGCTGTACCAGTACAGCCCGGTTTTCTGCGGCGTCCAGACGATGCGCCACCATTCCTCGCCGTCGCCCTCCATGCGCTCCCACACGCCGTCGGCGCATACAGCGTCGCCCCCGTCCGCATGGACGGCAAGACGCACGCCACGGCAGCCGAACTCACGCGGCAGAATCACGCGGAAAGTTACGGCTTCGCCGACACCGACTGCGCCAAACGGGGTCTTATGATAGTCTTTTCGGGAATTGTACGGAATATAAAACATAGAAATATGATCCTCTATCTAAATCGGCGGCAGCATCGACACCAGCAACAGTGTGCGCATGAGAAAATAGCCCAGCAGAAAGATCAGCACAATGGCGAGCACGTTCACAATGCGCCGCAGGATTCTGCGCCGGCGCACACGCGCGTGGTAGGCGTACGTGCCGCTGTAGTGACGGATGAAGGGGACAGTTTGTTTTTTCTTGTTTGCGGCCATAGGCGTACCTCTCAAGCGAACAACGCGCGTCCGGACAAGCCGGCGAAGGCCAGCGAGAGCATCGCGACATACAGGAACATGGCGGGTGTCCCGCGGAACAGCGGCGGGATATCCGGGTCTTTTTCCAGACGGCGCAGACCAACGTTGACCAGAAACAGCGCGAGGATGAATGACAGCGCGGAGCCGAGTCCCGTACCGGCGCTCTGCAGCAGCGAGAAGCCGGCCTGCCGGTTAATCAGCGGCACCGCGAATACCATTGTATTCAGCGCGGCAATGCCGAGCGTATTGAAAAACTTGTGGTTCGGACGAAAAAGCAGATGGATCAGTGCGACCGAAACCAGATACAGCACCGCAAGTACGCCGCCGAAGATCAGAATGTGCGGCGCGCTGCCGAGTGCGTTGACGGCGGGAATGCTGTCGAGTCTGCGGCAAAGCAGCGCCGTTGCGGTGGAATAAACGGCGATCATGATCGAAAACGGCACGAACCGGCGCGGCTTGGTGGACATGCGGATCGCTTCGCTCGAGCCGTAGCCGCCACTGAAGACGAGATTCTGCACAAAGATCATGTACAGCGCCGTCTGCAGCATGGAGAAAATGTTATGCATGATCCGTTGACCCTCCTTTCGCCGGGGATGTGTCCGGGTTGTTCAGACTTTGCAGAATTTCATCCAGCTCTGCCTGTACCGACCGGTCCAGCTCCGCAAAGAGATCATCGGTGATATCTTCCTGCGGATTGTCCGACGCCTGCTCATAAAACTGTTCTGCACCGCCGGTCAGATCCGCCTCCTGCGCGGCGTCATCTGTCGGCGTTTCGTCCGGTTCGTCCGGCTCGGTCGGCTCAGGTGTCGGTTTCGGTTCGCTTGCCGATGCGCTTTCACCGGCGGGCGGCGTGTCCTGCGCGGGCGGCGTGTCCTGCGCGGGAGCCGGACGCTCCTGCACAACGGGTTCGGCCTTGCGCGATTTGCGCCGGATGCCGAACGCCATCTGTACCTTTTGACCGAGCGCGACGGAACTGAACCACTTCAGAAAAGCGGCCAGAAAACCGAGGATCAGGAAACCGCCGAACGGCAGCGCCAATCCCGCGAGCGGGGGATTGCGGAACAAAACCAGATCGCCGATTCGTCCGCTGCCCAGAAGACCGCGCAGAAAACCGGAAAGCAGCAGCACGGTCGAGAAGCCGATGCCGTTGGCAAACGCATCTAAAAAGGCGACGCGCAGCTTCTGTTTGACCGCAATCTTTTCGCACCGCAGCGCAACGAGAGAGCTGGCGGCCATCAAGGGCAGATACACGCCTGCGCGTTCACGCAGCTCCGGCGCGTTCTGCTCCAGGAAAAACGCCGCTTCGGCACAAACCAGAAGGCCGAGGACGAAATAGATCGCCACGCGGATACGGCGGGGCACTTTTTTCAGCAGCAGGCAGGCGATGCATTCGCTCACAAGCAGCAGCCCCGTGACAAGCGCCGAAAGCAGTGCGGAGACGTACAGATCGGCGGCTGCGGCCACTGCGGGACACAGACCGATCACCTGTACGAGTACGGGGTTCTGCAGAATCATGCCGTGCAGCAGGATGCGCGCGGACGGGCTGAAAGACTTTTTCTTAGACATCGGCCGCACCCTCCTTTTCCTGCGCTTTTGCCTTCCGTGCTTTTTTTCGCTTTTTCTCCGCGCGGATCAGCCGGATCTCGACGGCAGGCCAGACCGCGTCCGCGATCAGGACGCCGAAGCATACACTGTCCTCAAAATGCGAGAAATAGCGCAGCAGCATGCAGACAACGCCGGAGAAGAAACCGTACAGAAAACGGTGCGAGATTTTGTGCGGCGAGATCGCCGGATCGGTTACAAAGAAGACGGCCGCAAAAACAAGCAGTCCAGAGCACATCTCCATCAGCAGGGACGTCAGATGCACGCTGCCCGCATGCACGCGCGGAAACACAACGGCCATCAGCGCCGCGGCGAGCAGAAACGCGAGTGTGTTGACGATCGCTCTGCGGTAGCGCACGGCGAGATAGATCATACCGGCGGCCAGCACGAGGTAGCAGCACGCGCCCATGGGGCCGGGAAAGTTGCCGATCAGAATATCGAAAATATTGACCAGGTTCGGGCGGATGGACGTGCTGCGGTGCAGCATGCCCGCCAGCGACGTGCCCTGGACGTATTCGCTGCCCGTGCCGATCGCGGGATAGCGGAACACAAGGTCCGGCCAGCACAGCGTCATGAACGCGAAGCCCGCCGCCGTCGGTACAAAGGGGACGGAATCGGTGCCGCCCAGAGGGAGCTTGACGACCGCGATTGCAAAGCCCACGCCGCACAGCGGCACATAGTACGGGACGTCGGCCGGGAGCATCAGCGCCGTCGCCGCGCCGATGAACAGCGCGCTGCAGTCGCTGATATCGCGCGGACAGCGCATCAGACGCGCGCCGACCGCCTCATAGACCACGCCCGCCGCCATGCATGCGAGGATGCGCCAGAGCGCGCCGGGACCGTAGTAGTACACGGCCATCACGCCCAGCGGCAGCAGCATCAGCAGCATATCAAAGTGGAACACCTTGCCGGGTGTTCTGCGTATACGCCGTTTTTTTGTGGAAGGCACGCCTTTCACCTCCGGAATTTCCAACATTTTAGCATTGCAAGCTGCTTGTACGGATAATATGATAAGAGTAGAAGAACAACGGGAGGGGATCGCATTGAAGATCGAAGCGCCGCAGGAGAACAGGATCGTCGTCGAACTCACGCGCGCGGACATGTCCGAGCTGGACATCACCTACGAAGAAATGGACTACAGCAACATCGAGACGCGCCGCGTGATCTGGACCATCCTCGATCGTGCGCGTACCGTTCTGCGCCGCGACATCGACCCGTCCGAAAAAATGCTTATCGAAACCGTGCCGACCGAAGAGGGCGGCTGTGTGCTGTACTTTACGGTGCTCGGCCGCGCGATCCGTCTGGCCGGCGTACACAGCGGCATGCGCATGCGCAAGGACAGGGCGTCATTTGCGTACACGTTTCGCTCGCTGTCCGATCTGACGGCCTGCGCGGTACGTCTGCGCAGCGTTTGCCAAACGCCGCTTTGCAGCGATCTGTACCGTATCGACGGTGCCTACTGTCTGCGCGTGCAGACGGATCTGCCGTGCCGCAGCGTGCGTGCGCTGCTGTCGGAATACGGCGAGCGATGCGCGGACGGCGCGATGCAGTCGGCCTATCTGCGCGAACACGGCGATCTGCTGGCCGAGGGGGACGCGGTCGAAAAACTGACGATCGGATTATAACGCCTTGCCGTAATTCTCTGCGGCGATGCGGCGCAGCGCGGCGATTGTAGCGGCCGAGTCCGCACTGCGGAACACAGCGCTGCCGGCCACAAAGACGTTCGCACCCGCCGCAGCGGCCTCGGCGACGGTTTTTTCGTCAATGCCGCCGTCCACCTGAATATCTGTCGAAAGTCCGCGTCTTGTGCATTCGTGCCGCAGGGCGCGGATTTTTGCGCACATATCGTGCATGAACGACTGTCCGCCGAAGCCCGGCTCGACCGTCATCACCAGCACCATGTCCGCAAGGTCGAGCAGCGGAAAGACTGCCTCGGCAGGCGTGGCGGGTTTGAGCGATACGGCTGCCCTGCAGCCGAGCGCGCGGATCGCCTGTGCCGCAGCGGCGGGATCGGGCGCGGCCTCGACGTGGAATGTGATGCCGTCGGCGCCGGCGTCTTTGAAATCCTGCACGTAGCGGATCGGGTCGGTAATCATCAGATGCACGTCAAAGAAAGCGTCCGAGCACTTGCGGATCGCGCGGATCACCGGCGCGCCGAAGGAAATGTTCGGCACGAACACGCCGTCCATTACATCCAGATGCAGATATTCCGCGCCGGACGCCGCCATGCGTGCGGCCTCGTCGCCCAGGCGCGAAAAGTCCGAGGCGAGTACGGAGGGAGAAATACGAATCATAGGATACGTCCTTTCAAAGCGGAATTTGACGGGCTGTGCCCGAATGAATTGACGCTTTGCGTCATGAATTGGCTGACGCCATGAATTGTTGCTGCGCAACATGAATTGCATTGCGATGCAATGCATTGAGGGCGGGGTGAACCCCGCACCCCATTAAAATGGGTACGGGCGAAGCCCG
>JAFSYM010000058.1 GCA_017450005.1 Clostridia bacterium | reverse complement strand
CGCGCCTATCTTGGCGGCGGCGATATGCCGAAAGCGCCGTACTGGCACATTTGGTGCAAATAACGAACATAGAGGGGGAGTTACACGATGGCCTTCCTGCAGCGGTTCATTGCCGCTTTCCTGTCACTGTTTGGGCTGATTGCCGCTGTGCCGCCGCAGGCACAGATGGCCTTACCCTCCAATGCGCAAACGCTCGACGTACGCATCATGAGTTATAATGTTTATGTGTTTGATACGGGACGAAATCGACACGAAAAGCGCGCACCGGGTGTGGTTGCCAACATTCGCAGTGTTGCTCCGGACGTGTTCGGCTTACAGGAAGCAAACCTCGACTGGATGCAGCGTATAGCCGATGCACTGCCGGACTATGCGTTTGTTGGGGTCGGGCGTGACGACGGTGTGCAGGGCGGTGAATTTTCGCCCGTATTCTACCGCACAGATCGTTTTGAAAAGATCGACGGTGGTACTTTTTGGTTCTCGGATACGCCGGACGTACCTTCCCGCACGTGGCGTTCCCGCTTCCACCGTATCTGCTCCTGGGCGGTTCTGCGCGAAAAGGACAGCAGTTTTTCCTTCGCTGTGTTTAACTCGCACTGGGATCATCTGTCTGTGGAAAGCCGCGAACGTTCTGCCGCCCTGCTGATTAAAAAAGCCAAAGCATATGCGCCGGATCTGCCTGTCGTCATCCTCGGCGATTTCAACTGCAAAGCAAATACGGAAGCCTATCAAACGCTGATCGACGCGGGGTTCGTGGACAGCATGTCTGTCAGCCCTGAGACAAGCAATATCGGCAGCTTCCACGGTTATTATAAGCTGAGTACGGTCGGAGAACTGCCGATCGATCACATCCTTTTCTTAAAAACAAACGGCTATTCCGCCGCTTACCATGTGGTTACAGCCCGCTATGACGGCCGATATCCGTCCGATCATTTCCCGATCGTTTCGGATCTAACCTTATACACGCTCTCATAATTTGATGCGCTTCCAAAAGGAGTAAAACAAATGCACAAAACAGAAAACAAAACAGCTGCCGCAACGGGTATGCTGCGACGGCTTCGGGAAGACGGTTTCGAGCCGGTCAAGCAGACGCTGCGCCGTATATTCTCCATCACAGAGGACGCGGCGGCACACGAGGAAATCCGCGAACGGCTGCTGTCGGGCGGCAAGGTCACAGGCACAAATATGTGTGTAATGATCTGTGCAATCGTAATCGCCTCCGTCGGGTTGAACACAGACTCCGTTGCTGTGATCATCGGCGCCATGTTGATTTCGCCGCTGATGGGCAGTATTCTGGCCATTGCGTATGGCTCTGTTTCCAATAATGCGCCGCTGGTACGCCGACACGCGATCGGGTTTGCGTTTCAAATTGTAATCAGCGTGCTGACCGCCGTGATCTATTTCGCACTCACGCCGATCAAGACGGCCACTGCGCAATTGATCGCCCGCACTCAGCCGACCTTCTTTGACGTGCTGATCGCGATTGCCGGCGGTATAGCAGGCATCATCGGGCAAACGCGCAAGGATAAGGCAAACAATATTATCCTCGGCGTAGCCATTGCCACCGCTTTGATGCCGCCTCTGTGTACCTGCGGCTATGCCATTGCCACGCACCAATGGGCAATGTTGGGCGGCGCAGCGTACCTGTTTGCCATCAACACATATTTCATCTTTTTCTCCGCATCGGTTGTGCTCAGCCTTCTGCGTATTCCGCGTGTCCAGGAAATGACCGCGGCGCAGTGGAAAAAGCTGCGGCGGCGCATGATCCGCAACACCATACTCATTGTTCTGCCGAGTATCGCCATAACCATCATAATGGTTTTGACGCAAAACGCTTGATCTTTTAGGAGGCATTGAAGTGAACCAAATCATTATCCATGTGGATATGGATGCTTTCTACGCCTCCGTCGAAATGCGTGACAACCCCGCTTTGCGCGGCAAACCGCTGATTATCGGATCATTACCGCACGAAAGAGGCGTCGTCGCTACATGCAGTTACGCCGCCCGCAAATTCGGCGTGCATTCCGCCATGAATATCAAAGAAGCCTATCGCCTGTGTCCGGACGGCGTCTATATGCACCCGAACTTTGAAAAGTACAGAGCCATTTCTGCACAACTCCATGACATCTGGAACACCTACGCTACGGCGTCGGAGTATATCGCGTTAGATGAAGCGTATCTGGACGTCACGAAAAAGGCAGGCACTTGGGAAAAGGCGTGTGACTTTGCACGCACAATCAAAGAACGCACACGCAATGAACTGGGGCTTACCTGCTCTATCGGCATCGCATACTGCAAGTCGGCCGCAAAGATCGCGAGCGAAGAGAAAAAACCGGACGGGTATTTTGAGATCCCGACCGCCGAAGCTTTCGTCCGACTGATTGAAGATCGCGACATCCGCGTCCTCTATACCGTCGGCGAGAAGACAGCCGAAAAGCTGCACAGCTTCGGTATCCATACGGTACGGGATATGCAGCAGCGCCGGGAGGACGTTCTCCGTCTGCTCGGCAAACAAGGACAGTGGCTGACACAGTTGGCGTTCGGTGAAGATGACCGCAAGGTAAGTCCCTACAAACCAGAGGACGCAAAATCCATCAGCCGGGAACTGACGTTTCAAGCGGATACGGAGGATTACGGGTTTCTCCGGGACGTTCTGTTCTTACTCTCCATGAGCGTGGAACGACGGGCAAAGCGCGTCAACTTGTACGGCGAAGGTGTTACGCTGAAGCTCACATACTCGGACATGAAAACATAACCCGTTCGGAAGCTGTCCCGGCCACACGATCCGCCATGGCGGTTTATTCGCATGCGCTGGAGCTGCTGGAGCAGGTGCCGAAAAAACCGATTCGCCTGATCGGCGTCGGTCTGCATCATTTGACAGATACACCTTTGGTGCAGATGCGTTTAGAAGAGCTTTTGCCCAATCATGAACCAGACAAAGAAACCGCATTGTCCGCTGTGCTTGAACATTTGCATCGACAATACGGTTTGAATTTTGCAGATAAGCTGGATCGAATTTTTCAGGGAGAAACGCTGTATAGAACCGTGGAGTATATGCGCAAACACGCAGGCTCCCGGCAATAAGAAACCGTTATTCCACCGCCAAAATCTCCGTTCCGTTTTTGAACAGGAAATTGATGCTGCCGTCCGGCAGAACGGTGCCTTTTTCCACGAGCGTCAACCACAGTCTCTCGTCCCATTCTTCTAAAACTAAATCGTTATTCGCAAGGGTGCGCATGAAGGCGCTGATGCTTTCTGCCCTTGCTTTTTTATCTTTGATCTCCTGAAGCAGCGCATCCCTTTTCGCTTTCTGCGCGTTGTACTGCGCCTCAAGCTCGGCGAACTTCCGGTTGTACTCGTCCTGCTCCTGCGCTGTCGTGGCGTTCTCTTTGACACTGGCTGCGACAAGCGCGATAGTTACGGCAATTTCGCGATCCACCTCGGCGATCGCCCGCTCCTGTTTCGTACAGTCCAACACTTGTTCGTGCAACATTGCGCAGTCGGCAATTACCTGTGTGCGATCCTGCATCAACTCGTTGTACGCTGTCAAAAACAAATTCTGTATCTGCTGTGTCGTCAGATGCGGCGTGGTGCATTTCGTTTCATGGTTAAACTTATGATTACACCTCCAAATTTCCTTGCGGTATTTATCTGTGGAATGCCACACTTTTGAGCCAAAGAAATCGCCGCAGTCAGAACAGATCAGCTTCGATGAAAACACACCCGTACCGCTGTACGCTTTGCCCATGCTTTTCCGGTACGCCAGCTCCGACTGCACAGTCTCCCATTCCCGCGGTTCGATAATCGCCGGATGGCTTCCCTGCACATAGTACTGCGGCACTTCGCCCTCGTTTTTCTTCTGCTTTTTTGTGAGAAAGTCTACGGTGTAGTGCTTTTGCAGCAGCGCGTCGCCTTTGTATTTTTCATTGGTCAGGATGCTGTTGATGGTTCCGGCTGACCAATGAGACGAGCCTGCGGGAGAAAGAATGTGCTTCTTCTCTAATGCTTTCGCGATTGCAAACGGCGTCTTTCCTTCCATAAACATGCGGTAGATACTGCGCACAACCTCTGCCTGCACCGGGTTGATGACCGGGTTGCCGTCTTCTCCTCTGTCGTAACCTAAAAATGTTTTGTACGACATGAGGATTTTGCCGTCCGCAAAACGCTTCCGGTGCCCCCACGTCACGTTTTCGGAAATGCAGCGGCTCTCTTCCTGCGCAATGCTCGACATGATTGTCAGCATCAGTTCCCCTTCCGCGCTGATGGAGTGGATCCGCTGTTCCTCAAAATACACATCCACGTTCAGCGTTTTCAGTTCCCGCACCGTCTGCAGCAATGTAACTGTGTTGCGGGCAAACCGGGATATGGACTTCGTTAGAAGAAGATCCAGCTTTCCGGCACGGCAGTCGGTCAGCATCCGCAGAAATTCGTCACGATCGTTTTTCGTTCCGCTGATGCCCTCGTCCGCGTACACGCCGCAGTACAGCCAGTCGGCGTGGCTCTGGATCAGTTTGCTGTAATAGCTGACCTGCGCGGAAAGCGAGTGCAGCATTGCGTCCTTTCCGGTCGATACGCGGCAGTATGCAGCGACGCGCTTTTTCTTAGGCAGCACCGGGATTTGCGGCACTTTTTGTATTTGCATTTGCTCTGCACCTCCCGGTGACATATTCCCTCTAAAGCGGACACACATCAACTACTTTTCCAGATAAATGCTGCCCGAAGATAATCCAAATTTGCGCGCCAACATTGTATCAAAATGACCAAACTCCCGTCGCGTGATGATGCCTCGTTGGAGCAGAACCTTCGCCTGTGCCATAGCGGATTTGTACGCCAGCAAGCTACTGAAGAAATCCTTATCCACAGCGTTCACCTTTTCTTGCTTTTGGAAACAAGCGCGTGAACAATATTTGTTCTTTTTTTGATACAGCGTCAAACGTCTTACCGCAGTGTGCGCATTGCTTTTTGTATTCGGTTCGCTTGATGTCACCCTGTGCATACCGCCAACGGAAATAGCAGCTCTGGTCGCAGAAATGTTTCTGACGGTGTTTCTCGATCCGCGTCAACTCGGCGCCGCAGAATTTGCAGTACGGATCAGGTTGCATCTCCTGTTCTTTCCTCCGGCAGTAGCTTTTGACGGTGCCGAGAGGCAGTCCAGTGGCATCTGCCGTTTCCGAAATTGTCATCCCGTTTTCGCGGCATTCGTCAATTTGTTTCTTCTGATATTCTGTCATTTTCAAGCCCCCTTTCATTATTACGGACACGAAAACGACAAATGTAGCCCCCCTAAAACAAAATATGCGTATCGGCTTAAGCCAGCACAGCGTTGAATGAAATAGTAAATGCAAATAAGACCAACAAAATGAGAAAAAACAGTAGAAGAAACGTATCAGATATGGTATACTGACCATGAAATCAGCTTCAGGAGCGAGTTTCGG
>JAFSYM010000057.1 GCA_017450005.1 Clostridia bacterium | reverse complement strand
TTGTCATTGCGAGCGCCTTTATGGCGCGCGGCAATCCGTTCTCCATCTTATACATCTATGCACTACCGGGGTTACGGATCGCCACGTCGCTTCGCTCCTCGCGATGACACCGCTTTTTATCGATATCTGACCATCCCACAATAATCCGTGATGAACCAACAAAGAGGGGAGCGGGCGCAATGCGCATGCGGGATTATCGCTCTGTTCGGCAATCTCACCAAAAAAATACAGAAAAAGTTTCCGATTTTGTAAAAAAGATGCTGGATAGAATTGACATATGTTCAAGATCATGGTAGGATGTATGTATACCGAAGGAGAGGGGAATTTTTATGAACAAGATCAACGGTTTCCGAAAAACGCTCGCGCTGCTGCTGGCGGTGCTGATCGCGGTTCCGGCGCTCGGTCTTTCCGCCTTTGCTCTGGAGCCTGTGTACACACAGGTCCTTACATCGTCGGAATATGCGGAGAGCGGCGATTACTGGTACGACGGCTACGCGCTTGCGGATGCGACCGGCACGGAAGTCTACCGCTACGACGCCCAGTATTACCTGAGCGACGATGCGGACGTGCTGAAGATCACCTATACACTCAATGACGAGCCGGTGACCGAGCTGCGCACAAGGGCCGACGACGCAGATTATTTTGCGTATCTGTACGTCCTGCCGGCGTTCAACCTCCTGCCCACGTCGCCCGACGGGCTTGAGGACGGTGTGTACTGGTACGACCAGGACGGCATGGTCAACTATGCCACAAAGCATTATCAGGAAAGCAGCCTGCCCAGGTACACGACGGCGGATTATTATCTGAGCGTGGACGGTACGATGCTGCGCAGAACATACGTCCACTCTTCCTACGGCTACAGCTACACGTACCATGTCGACGAGTTTCTGGACCGCCCCGGCACGATGTGCCGCTTCCTGCGTCAGGCCGGCGTCGATCCCAATGCCGGCTTTACGAAGATTCCCAAATCCGACGAAGGTCTGCAAACGGGCGATTACTGGTTTGACGCCGCAGGCCTTGCCGAGAGATTCGGCACTTACGGTCAGGACTATCTGGACGCGGAGTATTACCTGAGCGACGACGCCGGGACGCTGCGTGTGATCCAGACAGACGGCATACCTTCGGATTATGAACTGTCTCAGGGCGGCTTGATGGGCACCTATCTGCATCAGGTCGGCGTCGATCCGAACGCCGGTTTCTCCCTTCTGCCCAAATCCGCCGATGGACTCGCGGACGGCAGCTACTGGTTCGACGCCGCCGCTCTTGCTGAAATTGCCGGTGAATACGGCAGTGTCTACCTGAACGCCGACTATTATCTGAGCGATGACGGCGAAACGATACGCATGATCCTGTTCGCCAGCCCCAGCGAGTACAAAAAGAGCGAAGGCGGCTTCCTGTTTACGTATCTGCGCCAGGTCGGCGTGGACCCGAACGCAGGCTTTTCGCTGCTTCCCAAATCCGCCGAGGGTCTTTCGGACGGCGACTACTGGTACGACGCCGCCGGTCTTGCCGCGCTCGCGGGCGAATATGCCGACATGTATCAGAGTGCCGACTATTATCTGAGCGACGACGGCAATACGCTGCGCATCATGGCCAACGGACAGAAGCTGGATTTCGCGACCGAGGATGACGGCGCGTCGACCTTCTTCTCGTACCTGCATCAGGTCGGCGGTACGCCGATCGAGCATTTCAACCTCCTGCCCACGTCGCCCGACGGTCTTGCGGACGGCGCATACTGGTACGACGCCGCCGCGCTTTCCGTCACGCTTGAAGAGCCGGATCTGATCAATTCGGAATACTATCTGAGCGACGACGCACAGACGCTGCGCATCTATATGTCCGGCTATCCGACCGAGATCAGCGCCGATTCGGACGAAGGCTCGATCTTCTTCGGCTTCCTATATCAGGTCGGCGTCGATCCCGACGCAGGCTTTGAGCCGGTTTATCTCAGCGAAGCCGAAGCGCACTGCCGCGGCTATGTGCTGGATATCGACGCATACATCGACTACTACATCGAGGATAGCAACGCCGACCGTGTGAAAAACGGCAAAGAACCCTTCACGCCGGAGGAAGAGGCGAAGGAACGCGCGAATCTGCGCGCGGAAATCGCACTGTATGAAATCGCCATCAACACGCAGCAGAAGAAGCTGCGCCTTTCCGCCGAAGGACAGCAGATGCTGTTCGGCGAAAATTCGCAAATGTACAAAGAGCTTTCCCAGTTCATCTCTCTCTTCACATCCGACAACCATGAGTGGGGCGCGTGGGTCGCGGACGGCGCCGAAGAGACGCGCACCTGTGTGCGCTGCGGCGAGACCGAATCCAGAGCGGCCGCAGGCGACAAGGTTCTGTGGGCAGGTTACGAAGAATACAACGGCGTCAAGACCGACAACACAGTCTACGTGATCGCCAAAAAGGGCGCGGCCAAAGTGCAGCTTCGCTACGCGATGGGCACCGTGTCCTACACCAGAAAGAACGCAAACGCGGCGATCTCCGACGTGATCTTCGACGGCTATGACTGCGAGCTGTGGACCATCAGCAGAGAACTGACGGACGGCAATTACGTCGCTGTGGCGAAATACGGCAGCACGCTGCTTGCGGATATCCCGGATGCGGACGGCGCATCGTTCACCGTGACCACACCCGCCGCGCAGGAGCCTGAAGTCTCTTCCAACGTGGCCGGCGCGGAGATTGCCGGTATCGAAAACGGCGTCATTACGTTCGACGGCAAGACCGCCCAGACCATCACGATCCGGACGGGCACGGACGTGCAGAAGGTACAGCTTCAGAGCAACATCGACGGCAAGTCCTTCACATACAACACCGTGAATGCGGTTGTGACCGAGGGCACATCCGGCGACGGTTCACCCTGCCTTGTGTGGACGATCACGAGAATTTTCACCGCAGGCGACTACGATTTCTCGATCAACGTCCGCACACAGCAGAACGGTCTGACGGACAGCGGCATGGATCTGGTCTTCACGGTCGTCTGAGCAATACGAATTTCAAACCATACAAATACCTTACGGGCTGCGGAATACTCTGCAGCCCGTGTTTTACGGATTCATCGCGGATTTACGGCTGCTCACGCGGATTGTATTGACTTTTTTTTCAAGTCGTGATAAGATGAAATTACAAAATTTGAAAGGAGTTACAACATGAAAAACATTAAAAGAGCAATCATCCTCCTGATGGCAGCACTGATCGCGGTTCCCGTGTTCGGTCTCACCGCTTTCGCCGGTCTGGTCGAGAACAACACCGCAGCCGGTACCGTCCTGTGGGCAGGCTACGAGGAGTACAACGGCGCGACGACCGCCAATACGGTCTATGTCATCGCCAAAAAAGGCGCGAAAAACACGCCATCCAAGGTGCAGATCCGTTCGACCACCGGCACCATGACGTTCGCCAGAAAGAACGGCAACGTGGCCATCTCCGACGTCACGTACGAAGAGACGGCGTGCGAGCTGTGGACCATCAGCGACAGAGCGCTTCCCTATGACAGCTATCTTGCAGTCGCGAAGTATGTCAACGTGCCTCTGGCCGACATTCCCGCTGAGGACGGTGCATCGTTCACCGTTGCCGCACCGCAGGTTCCTGCTGCGAGCGACAGCGTATACAGCGCAGAAATTTCCGGAATCAATGACAGCGGCAAGATCGTATTCGACGGCGTAACGACGCAGACCATCACGATCAAGACCGGCGTCGATGTTGTAAAAGTTCAGCTGCAGTCCAACGACGCCGCAAGGACCACGATGACCTACAACAGCAACAATGCCGTCATCACCGAAGGCACATTTGAAAATGAACCCTGCCTTGTCTGGACGATCAGCAGACTGTTCGGCAAGGGCAAGTACGACTTCTCGATCAACGTCCGCACGCTCCAGGGTGGTCTGAAGGACAGCGGCACGGATCTTGTGTTTGATGTGATCGCCGCACCGATCAACAAACTCGTCTCCGCGACCGTCGCTTATCCGCAGCTCGGCAAGGCCGTCTTCACGGTCGTGACCGCCGACAATGCGTCGAAGGTCAAATTCACCAATACCGAGGATAAGGGCACCATTACGATCAAAGAAGGACATGCATGGGCGTCCGTCACGGACAACGGCGACGGCACCAAGACCTGGACCATCACGCTGTCCTTCGCAGCCGGCATGGAGTTCAACTATGATATCGCCGCCTGTGTCGGCTCCTACTCCGCGCCGATCAACCTCGACGTCAAGATGCCCAAGGCAGATGCCGAATAATCCGATCTGTCTGACGCAGCATCCAAAAGCATAATGGGTTCCGAAAAGGCTATCCCTCCACCGTCGGAGGAATAGCCTTTTCTTCCCGGTTCACTTTATGCGTGAGCATTACCGGAAACGGCATTAAGCCGCATCGTCCAGCGTGCGGACAATATGCCGTTTCCGGCGGCGCATGTACAAAAACTGACCTGTCATTGCGAGGAGCCGAAGGCGACGCGGCAATCCGCTCCCTTTGTTCTCTATCTGTATGTACGAGCGGAGTACGGATT
>JAFSYM010000056.1 GCA_017450005.1 Clostridia bacterium | reverse complement strand
AATCCGTACTCCGCTCGTACATACAGATAGAGAACAAAGGGAGCGGATTGCCGCGTCGCCTTCGGCTCCTCGCAATGACAGGTCAGTTTTTGTACATGCGCCGCCGGAAACGGCATATTGTCCGCACGCTGGACGATGCGGGCATCGTCCACTGCAAATCGGAATTTGTTGCGCTCGACGCGCGTCAAATCCCGTAATGAATACTGAAGACTTAAGACTTAAAAATGAATAATTTCGGAAAGCCTTCGGCTTTGGTTTTTAAAAAGGGTGTGGGTGAAGCCCACCCGCAATTCTTCAGTTTTCAGTTTTCAGTATTCATTTTTCAGTCAGGAATTTGTCACAGACAAATTCCGATTTCGCGTTGTCCGAAAGGAGAGCTATGAAAAAGGAGATGGAGAAGCAGACTGTACGGCATGTGATTGCCGTCGCGCTCGCATGGGTACTGGCGGCGGCATGCGCTGCGGCGATCTTTCTGTTCTCGGCGCAGACCGGCGCCGAGTCTGCCGAGCTGTCGGGCGAGGTGATGGGGCCGTTTGCGCGTCTGCTGACCGCGCTGTTCGGTGAGAACGGGCATAATGTACTGCGCAAGTTTGCGCACTTCTTTATCTTCGCCGCGCTGATGTTTTTCGTCTATCACGCAACGTTCCGCACGCGCAAAACGCACCGGCTCTCGCCATGGCTGCCGTTTGTGTTGTGCGTGCTGTACGCTGTCAGCGACGAGGTGCACCAGTATTTCGTGCCCGAACGCGCCTGCCGGATTTTCGACGTCGGCGTGGATGCGCTGGGCTGCGTGCTGGGCGGAGTGTGCTTTTATATTCTGGCTAAAATTGTTTATGCAATATCATCGAGGAGGACGAAACAATGAAACGTATTCTGAGCGTTTTGCTGGTTGTCTGCCTGCTTGTGCCGCTGACGACGACGGCTTTTGCCAAAAAAAGCTGCGCCTGCGGTCATTCGCCGGTCATCTATGTGCGCGGCTTCGGCGGCAATCTGACCAACACCGAAACCGGCAGGCAGGTATATCCGCCGACGAAGGAAGACTTCGACCAGGCTATGCCGCAGATTGTCGGCGGCGCGCTGGCGCTGCTGGGCAGAATCTACCCGCTGTTCTGTACGCTGGGGATGAAAGCGGCCATGTCGCTGCTCGGACAGATCGCCTGTGACGAAACGGGCGAGCCGCTGTATCCGACCGGTGCGGGCGGTTTGCTGCCGAACGAAGACGTACACGGAAAGTACCTGCACGGTACCTCGGACTATGTGTTCGACTACGACTGGCGACTTGATCCGTTTGACACGGCGGAAAAGCTGCACAGATACGTCGAGCGGGTCAAGGCGCTGACCGGACACGAAAAAGTGTCGTTCGTCGTGCACAGCATGGGCAGCGTGATGCTGGCTACATATATGTATCTGTACGGTTATGCGGACATCGACGCGGCGGTGTGTCTGGCGCCTGCGTTCGGCGGCGTTTCGATTCTGGGTTCGCTGCTCAGCGGCGAGGCGGATATTTCGGACAAGTCCGCAGAGCTGACGATGTTTTTGCTGTCCTATCCGGAACTGACCGATGCGCGTCTGCAAAAGCTCGTGCGCATCGGCGGCAAGCTCGGCCTGTTCCGCCCGATCCTGCGCTGGCTGCAGGGTGCGCTGGACTGTCAGTTTGAGCGCGCGTTCCGCGAGTGCCTGCATCCGCTGTTTGCGACCATGCCGGGGATCTGGTCGTTTGTTTCGGACGAATACTACGAGCGTGCCAAATCGTTCTCCTTCCGGGACGATACGCAGTATGCCGCGCTCATCCGCCGCATCGACCGCTACCATTACGGTGTGCAGACGCACCTGAAGCAGCTTTTGCTCGATGCGCGGAAGCAGGGCGTTCGTCTGGCCATCGTCAGCGGCTACGGTATTTCGAGCATGCCCCTGAGCCGCTCGCATACGCAGCAGTCCGACTTCCTGATTACAACGGCCTGTTCGAGTCTCGGCGCTGTTTGCCCGCCGTTCGGTCAGGCGCTGCCGAAGTCGCATGTGCAATCTGTCGAGGACGGACACAATCACATTGCGCCGGACGGCACCGTGGACGCGTCCGCGTGCACCTTCCCGGAGCGGACGTGGTTTATCCGCTCGCTGATGCACTTTGATTTCCCGTATGAAAACACGGCGTTCATCCGCTGGCTGGTGGAGCAGCCCGCCGAAACGACCGTATGCACCAATCCGCAATACCCGCAGTTTATGCAGCAGGACGGGCACAAGCTGTATCCGATCGCTGCATCCGAATAAATCGAAGGAGAACTTTTGACATGAAATACGCAGTTGTACTTTGCGACGGCATGGCGGACTATCCCGTGCCGGCGCTCGACGGAAAAACGCCGATGATGGTTGCGCATAAGCCGCACATGGATGCGCTCGCGAAAAAGGCGGAGGTCGGCCTTGTGCGCACCGTGGCGGACGGTCTCAAACCCGGCAGCGACGTGGCGAACATGAGCGTGCTGGGCTTTGATCCGAAAAAATACCACAAGGGTCGTTCACCGCTGGAGGCGGCCAATCTCGGCGTGCAGATGCTGCCTGACGACGTCGCGCTGCGCTGCAATCTCGTCACGCTCAGCGGCGAGCCGCAGTTTGAAGACAAGACGATGGTCGACTATTCCGCCGGCGACATCAGCACGGCGGAGTCGCACGAGATCATGAAGACCGTGCGCGAGCATTTCGGCAGCGAACGATTTGATTTCTACGCAGGCGTGAGCTACCGCCACTGCCTGATCGTGCATCACGGCTCGATGGAGCTGGGCAAGATGACGCCCCCGCACGACATTTCCGGCCGCGTGATCGGTTCGTATCTGTCCGATGCGCCGGCGGCCGCGCCGCTGATTGCCATGATGCGCGAGAGTGTGGAACTGCTGCGCGACCATCCCGTGAATCGTGCGCGCATCGCCGCGGGCAAACGCCCGGCAACCGCGATCTGGTTCTGGGGTGAGGGCACATGTACGGCGCTGCCGTCGTTCAAAGAACTGTACGGCCTTCGGGGCACGATCATCTCCGCGGTCGATCTGCTGGGCGGCATCGGCTTTTTGGCGGGCATGCACACGCCGAAGGTGCCCGGCGCGACCGGCTATATCGACACAAACTGGGTCGGCAAGGCCGAGACGGCCGTTGCCGAGTGGCAGAGCGGACAGGATCTGGTGTATCTGCATTTTGAGGCGCCGGACGAATGCGGCCACCGCAACGAACCCGAAAACAAGGTGCGCTCGATTGAGCTGATCGACTCGATCGTCCTGCCGATCATTCTGGATTATCTTGAAAAACAGGGCGACTTCAAACTTCTACTGCTGCCCGACCATCCCACGCCGATCGTCACCATGACGCATGCGCGCGATCCGGTGCCGTACCTGCTCTACAGCAGCCGCAGCCCGCGTGAGGGCGTCGATTCGATCAACGAGGAGACGGCCGGAGCGACAGGCGTATTCATCGAAGAAGGACCGTCGCTCATGCAGCGATTCATCGACTTTGCATAAAGGAGAAACGCTATGAAAACCAAGGCTGTACGCCTGTACGGAAAGGGCGATTTGCGCCTGGAAACGTTTGATCTGCCGCCGATCGGCGAGGATGAAATCCTTGCACGCGTGATTTCGGACAGCATCTGCATGTCGTCGTACAAGGCGACCAAGCAGGGCGCGGAGCACAAGCGCGTGCCGGATAACGTGGCGCAGAATCCGGTGATTATCGGCCACGAGTTCTGCGGCGAGCTGCTCGAGGTCGGCGCGAAGTGGGCGGACAAGTATGCTGTCGGCAGCAAGTTCGTTATCCAGCCCGCGCTCAATTACAACGGCTCGCTGCATGCGCCCGGCTATTCCTATGCTTATATCGGCGGCGACGCGACGTACGTCGTGATCCCGAACGAAGTGATGCTCATGGACTGCCTGCTGCCGTATGCGGGCGACGCCATGTACAAAGGCTCTCTGACGGAGCCGTACTCGTGCGTGGTCGGCGCGTTCAACGCATCATACCACACCAGACGCGGGACATATATCCACCACATGGGTATCCGCGAGGGCGGCAATCTGGCCATTCTTGCCGGCGCTGGGCCGATGGGTCTGGCGGCGATCGACTATGCGATACACGGACCGCGCCGGCCGAAAAAGCTGGTCGTGACCGACATCAGCCCCGCGCGGCTGCTGCGTGCGGCCGAGATTATGACGGCCGACGACGCGGCGGCACACGGCGTGGAGCTGATCTATGAGAACACATGGAACATCGACGCCTACGAGACACTGCGCCGCGACGCGCCGGAGGGATACGACGACGTGTTCATCCTCGCGCCGAATACGTCGCTCGTCGAGACAGCCGACCGCATTTTAGCGCAGGACGGCTGCATCAATTTCTTCGCAGGCCCCACGGATGCGAATTTCTCCGCGCCGTTCAATTTCTTCAACGTACATTATGCCGGCACACATGTCGTCGGCACATCCGGCGGCAACGCCGATGATATGCGTCAGGCGCTCGAGCTCATCAGCACCGGTACGCTGCATCCGGCCGCGCTCGTTACGCACATCGGCGGACTCGACTGCGTGATCGAGACGACGCGCCGTCTGCCGCAGGTGCCCGGCGGCAAGAAGCTGATCTATACGGGCATTTCCATGCCGCTGACGGCGATCGCGGATTTTGAGAAGAAGAGCAAAACCGATCCGCTCTTCCGCCGTCTGCACGAAATCTGCAGCGCCAACAACGGCCTGTGGTGCACCGAGGCTGAGCAGGTTCTGCTGGCAAATGCAAAGGAGATTTGACATGATTTGCAACGCTGTGACAAACGCCGTTTTCGCGCGGCAGACGATCCGCGCCTACAAGCCGGAGCAAATCACGGATGAAATGCTCGAAACGCTCATGCACGCGGCGAAAATGGCGCCGAGCGGGCGCAACAAGCAGCCGTGTCACGTCCGATTCGTGCAGAACGGCGCCATGCTGCACGACATGCACATTGACTTCAAGAATCTGGTCGGATGGGACACGCCGGCCTACACGCGCAGCGACACCAATCCATTCTACCACAACGCGCCGACGTTCGTCTTCATCTATGCCGACGGTGACTGCGCGATGGACGCCGGCATCATGGCGGAAAACATCTGCATTGCCGCCGAGGGCATGGGACTGGGTACGTGTATTGTGGGCAGCGCGGGTGCGCTGTTCAACGACGAGGCGGGTAAAAAGTGGAACGAAAAACTCGATGTGCCGCGTGCATACCGCTACCAGATCGGCGTCTGTGTGGGCTATCCGGACGAAAAGCCGGAGCCGAAGCCGCGCTTTGACGAGCGCATCCGCGTCATTCGATGAAACAAAGGAGATGGATTACCGTGAAAAAGAGTCTTTCTGTCCTTTTGAGCGTACTGCTCGCGCTGTCGGTCTGCACGATCGCCGTGAGCGCCGAAGAAAACAGCGACTTGCGCATTGCAGTCGCGTCCGATCTGCATTTCAACTTTCCGCGCGAGGAGATCGCCGGACCCGAAATCGGCACGATCGACGACCCGCTGTTCTGGTACGCGAACCGCCGTGCCGCGATGGAGGATGAGAGCGGCTTTATCATCGACGCTTTTTTGCGCCGGTGCGCTGAGAACGACTACGACTATGTTCTGATTGCGGGGGATCTTGCCGACAACGGCCGCGCGATCCGCGAGGAGCACGAGGCAGTCGCCGAAAAACTTGCTGCGTTCGAGCAGCAGACGGGCAAGCAGGTGTTTGTCATCGACGGCAACCACGATCTGGGCAACAACAGCGCCACGGAAATGCGCGATTTCAAGGCAATCTATGCCGACTTCGGCTACGATCAGGCGCTGGCAACGGCTGAAGACGACTGTTCCTACACAGCGAACCTCGGCGAAAAATACCGCCTGATCGCACTCGACAGCTGCAACTACAACAAGTCGACCGAGGACGGCATGACGCTGGCTAAGCTCGACTTTGTGCGCCGCGAGGCAGCCAAGGCCAAAAAGGACGGCCGCTATCCCATTGTGATGATGCACCACAACCTGCTCGACCATATGCCGATGCAGCGCATTGTCAGCCGCAACTTTATCGTGCGGTTCCACCGCTCGACGGCGGAGCTGTTCGCGGACTGGGGCGTCCGCGTGGTGCTGTCCGGCCATGAGCACTGCTCCGATGCGGCAGTCTTTACGAGCGCGCAGGGCAACCGCATCTATGATTTTGCCAACACGTCGCTGACGATGTATCCGCTGTCTTTCCGCGAAATGACGTTTACGGATGAGGCAATCCGCTACGACGACGTGCCGGTCGACCGGATCGACACCGACGCGCTGCAGCGCACGGTGCGCGGCTACTCGCGCGCGCAGATCGACGCCATGAACGACGATCTTGCCGCCTATGCCAAGGGCTTCCTCAAAAAGGGCGTCGAGTACCGTCTGTGGCTGAGTCTGACGATGGAAAAAATGGGCATCAAGGAGAGCGACTTCTACTACGACGCGGCATACGCCGTCTTTTCGCGGCTGAACGAACTGCTGGAAATGCCGCTGTACGGCGAGAACAGCGTGCAGATGCTGGCCGAAACATACAATATTAAGCTGCCCGACAGCGAGTATGAAAACGCGTGGGATCTGGCAACCGACCTGGTTGCGTGGCACTATGCCGGTTCGGAGCCGTTCGGTCTGGACAGCACCGAGGTCACGCTGTTCCTGCGTGTGGTCAACCTGATCCTGCACGACGATCTGGCGCGCTTCAATGATGCGATTCTGCTCAAGGGCGCCAATGCGCTGCTGAAAAAAGAAGGAACAGAAGGGATTGCGCAGCAACTCACAAGACTCGGCTGCAAAGCGTTCGGCGCGGTCACGGGCGGCGAATACTTCCTGCTGGTGCTGATCTCGCCCTTCCTGTATCAGTTCGCGTTCGACGCGGACGGCGTGGACGATAACCACGGCACGATCCCCGGCTATGCGGTGCGTGAGAACGCGCAGAACGCCGCCGACGGCTTTCTGTCGTTTCTGCGGCTGCTGTGGACGTACCTGCAGAACTTCATGCTCGTCACGACGCGGGTGTTCAGCAGATAGATTACAGCAGACAGCAGATGGCATTTTTAAAACTCGCTCTTCACGGATTTCCGTGCAGCCAATTCCGCCCGCCTGTCATCGCGAGGCGCAGATGCCTGCGCCGCCGGTGGCGGATGCAGCAGGCGGCTGCGCAGGAAGAAACAGGGAGTATCACGAAGCGCCCCAAGCGAGTGAGACGACCATGTTTCTGACCGGTCAACACTAAGCGTGGCGATCTCCCGAAGATGCCGGTTGGGAACCGTTCGAGGGAACCGTCATAGCTTGGAGATTGCCGCGCGCCTGACGGCGCTCGCAATGACACCTACGCCTCTTGTCAGCCTTTTGCACGGAAATTCGTGATGAACCTTAAAACTTCTCTGTTTCGGGAGGATACTATGCAAATACTGATTGCAGGCGCCGGACACGGCGGACTGGCTGCGGGCGCGATTCTGGCCAAGGCCGGACACGCCGTCACGGTCATTGAGCAGAAAAGGCGTGACGCGCTCGGCCACGACTGGGAGGATCGCTTCACATTTTCCGTGCTTGCCGATGCGCTGGAGATCGCGGAGAGCGATTTGCCGGCGGAGATTTGGCGCGACCGCGGCGACTGCACGTTCGTCAGTCCCGACGGCCAAACACATATTGACATTCATTTCGACGCGGACAGCCGCCAGCGCGTCATGTGGCGAAAGCCGCTGCTTGCGATGCTGCTCGATCATGCCGAGGCGTGCGGCGTGCGGTTCCTGTTTGAAACGCAGGTGACCGAGCCGCTGGTGCGCGGGCTGCGTGTAACGGGTCTGCGTACACAGGCGGGCGATCTGGCCGCCGATCTTGTGATCGACGCGGCGGGCGTCTTCTCACCGGTGCGCACAAAATTGCCCGCGGCGTTCGGCATCGAGAAGTCGCCTGCCCGCGGCGACGTGTTTTATGCGCGGCGCGTCTACTATAACCGCCTGCGCGACGTGCCGGCGACGGACATCCCGTTCGAGGTGTATCTGCGGCACGCGGGCGAGGCGGGGCTGTCGTGGTTCTGCACGAACCCTGACAGCGTAGACGTGCTGATCGGACGCATTGATCCGCTGACCGACGCGCAGTTTGAGGCGCACGCTGCGGCCTTCCGTGCGTCGCATCCGTGGATGGGTACGAAGATTGTACACGGCGGGCAGTCCGGCGTGATCCCCGTGCGGCGCCCGCTCACCCGCATGACGGCGGACGGTTACGCTGCCGTCGGCGACAGCGCGTTTATGACCACGCCCATGAACGGCATGGGCATCGACCTGTCGCTGCGCGCCGGCAAGCTGCTGGCCGAAACGGTGCTGGAGAATCCCGGCTGCACGGCGCAGGAGCTGTGGCTGTATAACCGCGACTTCCATATTCTGTACGGCGGCGAAGCGGCCAAAAATGCGGGGCTGAAAAACGCGCTGCTGCGCATGAGCGCGGACGACGTCAGTTTCCTGTTTGCGTCGCGTGTCGTCGAATCCGGCGACCTTGCCGGCGGCGGACAGAACCTGAGCGCATCGGCGCTGCTGGGCAAGCTGCGCCGCGGCATGAAAAAACCGCCGGCTTTCACGGCGGTAATCGACGGAATCATGCGCGGCGGACGCGCGGCGGCGCTGTATCGGCACCCGCCGCAGTGCTACTCGACCGATGCCATCGCACGCTGGGACCGCGCCATCGCAATGCTCGATCTGCCGATCGGCTAAACGGACAGCAGACGGCGGCTATGCATGAATCGAAATTTGGCAATCTGATTGAAGTTGTTGGCGCGCTTCTTTTGGCTCCCCTGTGTAAGGGGAGCTGTCATGCGTCAGCATGACTGAGGGGTTGTCGCTATGGAAAAGATGACGTCTGATATGACAATCCCTCCGTCACGGCTT
>JAFSYM010000055.1 GCA_017450005.1 Clostridia bacterium | reverse complement strand
TTTACACAAGGGAGCCTTTACTTGGCCTATTTCGGTCAATGTTCATGACAACAATAGCGTTTTGAGTTTTCAGTAAAACGATTTTTGCCGTGCGCCATAAAGGCGCACACAATCAGAATCAAGGCAAAAACGTTATCCCACTAAAATCCGTGATGAACCGAAAAACAGGGAAAACGGATTGCTTCGTCGTTAAACGCGGATGCACGCAGCCGGCGTGTGCCGTTTGCGTGCATCCGTTTGTCTGTGCCGGCGTTTGCGCCGTTTTACGATTCTGTATCCTCTTTTTTGATATGGAAGATCCAGCGCAGGATCCCCCGCAGCGCCCTCGGACTTCTGACCACGACCACCTTCATCGTACCACCTCTTTCCTCAGCACCGGCACAGCAGCGTGCCAGTCAGGATCAATGAGGCAGCGGCCACGACCAGAAACACCGAATACGGCACCAGCTTCGCGGTCACAAGTCCCGCACCGAACGCCGCCAGCGCGATTCCCAGACCGCGCAGTCTGTATCTGCACACACCATCGCCTCCCGGACAGTTTGTCAATGTCAGTATATACAAACTGCCCGCGGCATGTTACTTGATCTGCCAGTCCTTGATCTGCCGCGCTTCCTCATAGAGCGCCACGTAGCTTTCGTGACGCGAGCGGGAAATCTCGCCGCGCTGCACGGCATCGAGCACGCCGCAGCCCTTGTCGCGCACATGCGCGCAGGACGTGAAGCGGCATGCGCCGAGATACGGCGCAAACTCGCGGAAACAGTACGCGAGGTCGTCCTTGTGGATGAACTCGCCGTTTTCAATGTCGAGCGCCGAGAAGCCCGGCGTATCGGCCACATAGCCGCCGCAGGTTCTGTACAGCTCCACATGGCGCGTGGTATGCCGACCGCGGCCGAGCTTGCGGCTGATCTGCGCCGTAACAATGCAGAGCGCCGGGTCGATCTCGTTGAGCAGCGTCGATTTACCCACGCCAGAATTGCCCGTAAACGCGCTGGTATGTCCGGCGAGCAGCGCACGGATCTGCGGCACGTCTCCCCTGTCGTCCTCACCGACACAGAAGGTTCGGAACCCCGCGCTGCGGTAAATCCCGCACAACGGCTGCGGATCGCCGAGATCGGATTTGGTCACAACCAGCACCGGCTCAATCCGCTTGTGCTCTGCGATTGCCGTCAGGCGGTCGATCACCAGCGCGTTCGGCGACGGCTCGCAGACCGAAACGATGACGAACAGATAGTCGAGGTTCGCCACAGGCGGTCGCGTGAGCGAGTTTTTTCGCCCGAGCACGGCGTCGATCGTCCCCTCCTCGCCGGGATCGCCGGGTGTAAAGCGCACAAAATCACCGGGAAGAGGCGTGATCCCGTCCTTGCGGAACACGCCTCTTGCCTTGCATGTATAGAGTTGTTCGTCCGCTTCTATCTCGTAGAAGCTGCTGATTCCCTTGAGAATCCGACCCTCTTTCTGCATACTTACTCCTCGTACGTGTACACGCTCAGCACGATCTCCGTGCTGTACGCATAGCGGGTCAGCGCCTTATAAGGCGGGCTCTGCTGGAAGACAAGATCGTTCTTGGCCGCGTCGGCCGTTGCCACGTCGTTGCGGCGCACCTTGGTAAACCCGGCCGCATGCAGTGTTTCGACGGCCTCGTCATAGCTGAAGCCCTCGACAGCCGGCATCACGCCGCGGCCGAACGCCGGCTCGCCCGAGGAGCCGAGGTAGGTATAGGTCTTCTCGCTCGTCACCTTGGCAGGCGTCTGTGTAAAGTCGATCAGGCACTCGTAATATGTTTCGCTGCCGATCTTGACGGTCAGCTTTTTGCTGTCGTCACTGCCGGTCACATCGAATGCATGCGTGCTGCCGTCGAGCAGGAGCGTCTTGGTCTGATCTGAGAGCAGCTCGTTGTTGAGATACACCTTGAGCGTCGCATCCTCGCCCGTGTCCGGCAGGCGGAAGGACACCTTTGCCGTGGCCTCGGTCGGCTTGCCGTTGCTGACAACGACGCTGATGACCGTACCCTTGGGCACCTGCGTCTCTTCGCGGTAGTTCGACACACGCAGGACGACGTTTTTGTTTTCACTGCTGTTTTCCTCGGACGCCACTTCGATGTCCAGACCGACCGACTGTACCAGCTCGCGCGCTGTTTGCAGATCGTAGCCGACAATCTTCGGCACGGTGACCGTGTCGCTCTCTGCCGCCACATACAGAACCACCGTGGAGCCCTTGGCCGCCCACGTATAGCGCTCGGGATTGGTGCGGATGACCGACTTTTCGGTCGCGTTTGGATCCTTTTCGTATTCCAGCGCGTACTTGAAGCCCGCGCCCTCGATCATGGTAATTGCATCCGTGAAGGCATAGGTATATACATCCGGCACTTCGATGTTTTCGCGGTTCTTCGCCACGTACAGCGTGATCTCCTCTTTGGGACGGATCTTCACGTTCGGCGAGGGCGACTGCTCGAAAACGACGCCCGGCTCGTACTTGTCGGATTCGGTGGTGTCGTTGATTTTGAAGTGGAACTGCGCGTAGCTGCTGTTGTTCTGGATCTCCTCGTAGTAATTCTTGCCGACAAAATCCGGCACCTCGATCTTTTCCGCAAAAACGCCCGTCGCCAGGCAGAAGCCGATGATGATCGCCGCCAGGATCAGCATACCGCCGATGATGCCGCCGATCACGGGCAGCGCGCTGGCCGAAGATTCCTCCTCGTCCTCCTCCTGCGGCTGCGGCTGCGGCTGCGGACGCGGACGCGTCTGCTGCGGACGCTGCGGCTGCGCAGGTCTTTGCGGCCGGGGCTGCGGCTGCGCAGCCGGCGCATAGCGCGTCGGCTGGTCGTCGACATAGTAGTTGTAGTCAAACTGGATGCGCGGGTTGCGGCGGAATGCGTCGATGTCGCGCAGCATCTCCGACGCCGACTGATAGCGGTCGCGCGGCCGCTTCTGCATGGCGCGCATCGTGATCTGCTCCAGACCGACCGGGATATTGGAATCAATCTCGCGCGGACGGCGCGGCTCCTTTTGCAGCTGCATCAGCGCCACGGAAACGGCGTTTTCACCCTCGAACGGGAGCTTGCCGGTGAGCATCTCGTACAGCACGACGCCCACGGAATAGATGTCCGCCTTGTTGTCGGTCGGCTCGCCCTTGGCCTGTTCGGGACTGATATAGTGCACAGAACCGACGGCGTTGCCCGCCATGGTGCTCGTCTGCGTTTCGCTGCGCGCCATGCGTGCGATGCCGAAATCCGTCACCTTGATCGTGCCGTTCTCCAGCAGCATGATATTCTGGGGCTTGATGTCGCGGTGGATGATGCCCTTGTCGTGCGCATGCTGCAGCGCACGCAGAATCTGCGCGAGGAAGTAGACGGTCTCCTTCCAGTTGAGCTGACCCTGCTGCCCGATGTATTCCTTGAGGGTGATCCCCTCCACATACTCCATGACGATGTATTGCAGACGGTCGCCGAAGCTCACGTCGTACACCTTGACGATATTGGGATGCGAAAGCACCGCGATCGCCTTGGATTCATTCTTGAACCGGCGGCGGAAGTCCGCGTTGGTCAGATACTCGTCCTTGAGGATTTTGACCGCGACAATGCGGTCGTCGATATTGTCGTACGCCTTGTAGACCACGGCCATACCGCCGACGCCGATGATCTCGCGGATCTCATATCTGCCGTCCAATCTTTTGCCGCAATAATTGTCCATAGTATCCCTCTTTACGCATTACGCGATTTGCACGATGTCTTTATTCTGTGATCGTCACAACCGTTACGTTATCCTGTCCGCCGTTAATATTGGCCATATGCACCAGCTTTTCGGGCAGATCCGCCGCCGACGTCTGCCGCGACGCATCAAAAATTGCGTCGTCCTCGACCATATTCGTCAGCCCGTCGGTGCAGATGAGCAGCACGTCGCCGCGTTCAAACGGTTCCTCGCAGAAGTCGATCAGAATCCGGCTGTCGACGCCGAGCGCGCGGGTGATGATGTTTTTGCGCGGATGTTCACGCGCCTCGGAAGGCGTAATCTGGCCGCGGTCGACCATTGCCTGCACCATCGAATGGTCGCGTGTGAGCTGCGCGATCGAGCCCGTCGTGATGCGGTAGGCACGGCTGTCGCCGGCGTGCGCGATATAAACCGCGTCCTCGCGGATAATCGCCGCCACGACCGTGGTGCCCATACCTTCAAATTCGACGTTGGAGCGGGACATTTCGTAGACCACGGTGTTCGCCGCCTCGATTGCGGAAAAAAGCACGCTGCGGATGGAGTTGGCCTGCATCCCCTCGCGGTACGATGCATGAATGCGCTCGGAAATGATTTTGACTGCCGTCGCGCTCGCCACATCGCCGCTGGCTGCGCCGCCCATGCCGTCGCACACCACGGCCCAACCCATGCCGTCCGGAAATTCACCGGCCGCACAGGCGTCCTGGTTTGTGCTGCGCACCAGACCGACGTCGGATTTTTTGGAAAGAATCAAGGCAAATCGACCTCCTTTTTGCTGTGCAGACGAAGCTGCCCGCACGATGCGTCTATATCGGAGCCGAGCGAGCGGCGTATGGTGGCGTTCACACCGTTTTTACGCAGCACCTCGGCGAAGCGTTCGACTCTGTCCGCGCCGCTTCTGGCGTAGGGACTTTCGGAAAACTCATTGGCGGGAATCAGATTGACGTGCGCGAGCATCCCGCGCAGCCGTCCGGCCAGCTCCCGCGCACAGGCGTCGGAATCGTTGACGCCGTGGATCATTGTATATTCAAAGGAAATGCGCCTGCCCGTTCTGTCGGCATAGTCGCGGCACGCGTGCAGCAGTTCGTCGATCGGATAGCGGCGGTTGACGGGCATGATGCGCGAGCGGATTTCGTCGTTCGGCGCATGGATCGAGATCGACAGCGTGAGCGGGTACTGCCTGTCCATCAGGTCGTAGATGCGCGGCACCAGCCCGCAGGTGGACAGCGATATGCTGCGCATGCTGATATGCAGCCCCTTTTCATCGCCGACCAGATCGAGGAAACGCATCACATTGTCAAAATTGTCGAGCGGCTCGCCCATGCCCATGAGCACCACATGTGACACGCGCACGCCGCGGTCGCGCTGTGCGGCATGGATCTGGCTGAGGATCTCCGACGCGGTCAGACTGCGCACAAATCCGCCGAGCGTCGAGGCGCAGAAAGCACAGCCCATCTTGCACCCGACTTGGGTAGATACACACAGCGTGTAGCCGTATTTGTAGTGCATGAGCACTGACTCGACACATTCGCCGTCGATCAGACGAAACAGATACTTGACCGTGTCGTCCTTCGATTCAAGCCGGCGCACAACCTCGCAGAAACGCAGTTCATACCGCTGCGCGAGGGATGCGCGCAGATCCTTGGAAAGATTGGTCATCTCGTCAAAGCTCGTCACACCGCGAACCTGCAGCCAGTCGAAGATCTGTCCCGCCCGGAACAACGGCAAACCCAGCGAGGCAATCTCCCCCGCCAGTTCGTCGCGCGTCATGGATTTGATGTCCTTCCCGGGCATAGTGTCACTCCGTTTTCAGCATGGCTGTGATAAAGAAACCGTCCGATCGGCTGCGGTGCGGCAGCAGCGTCGTCATATTGTCCTGCACGCGCTTGTCCACGTCGGGCAGGATCGGAACCGTACAAAAGGACGGGTGTTCGTGCAAAAACCGGCGGCAGACTTCCTCATTCTCCTGCGGATTGAGGCTGCATGTGGAATAGACCAATCGACCGCCTTTCTTCAGATAAGCCGAAGATATGCACAATATATTGTACTGTAATTCGTGCAGTTTGTCAATCTCCTGTGATGATTTAAAGCGGATCTCCGGCTTTTTGCCGATCACGCCAAGACCGGCGCACGGCACGTCGCACAGTACGCGATCGGCCGGCGGACGGCTCGTGTCCGTTTCGGCGGCGTCGTGCACGGCGGTGCGGAGATTGCGGATATCCAGCCGCCGCGCGCCGGATTCGATCAGGCGCACGCGCTGCGGGTAGAGGTCAAAGGCCGTAAGACTGCCCGTGCCCCGCATCATCTCAGCGAGCGTGAAAGACTTGCCGCCCGGCGCTGCGCAGACGTCATACACCGTCTGCCCCGGCTGCACGTCCAGCGCCTCGCAGCAATACTGCGAAGCGGCGTCCTGCACATGAAACAGGCCGTCCGCAAACGCCTGCAGCCGTTCCGGCGCACCGCATTTTGTCAGAAGCAGCGCATCCGGCAGCGTCGGCACACGCTGTGCCTGCACGCCCGCAAGCCGCAGCGTTTCGCACAGCGCGTCTGCCGTCGTTTTCAGCGTGTTGACGCGCACATACGTCGGCGCGTCGCCGAGCGCATCGGCCATGATCGCGTCCGCATCGCTGCGTCCGTACGCCCGCGTCCACAGAGAAACCAGCCACTCCGGGCAGGCATAGCGCACACTGCGTGCGAAATCATCGTCCGTATCGGGCAGCCGAAGGCCGCCCGAAGCAACCTTGCGCAGAACGGCGTTGACCAGTCCCGCGGCATAGACCGTGTTTTTATTCTGCCGCACCAGCCGCACGCTCTCGTTGACGGCGGCAGATGCGGGCACTTTGTCCATAAAGAGGATCTGTGCAGCGCCCATACGCAGCGCCGTACAGACCTCGGGGCGCAGCTTTTTGATCGGCTGGCGGAGATAGAGCGAGAGCTCATAGTCGATTGTAATCTGCCGCTCGAGCGTCGTGTAGACGAGCGCGGAAGCAAACGCGCTGTCGGTCGCCGTCAGCGTCTCGCCATCCAGCACGGCGGACAGCGCCAGATTGGAATAAGCGCCGTCGCGCTGGATGCGCAGGAGCGTATCAAACGCCGCTTTGCGGGATCTGTCCATTTCAGCGTCTGCGGCTGCGCAGAATCAGGCGCAGCAGGTTAGCCAGCGACACGGCCAGCGCCGCGACGTACGTCATTGCCGCCGCCGAGAGCACCTTGCGCGCGCCCTTGTATTCATCACCCGCAAGCATACCCGTGCTGTCGATCGCGCGCAGCGCGCGGTGACTCGCGTCAAACTCCACCGGCAGCGTCACAAGCTGGAAGAGCGCAACGAGCGAATACAGCAAAATACCCGCCCAGAACAGATAGCTGCCGATCACCGAACCGATGATCAAACCGATGACGGCCAGCGGAATGCCGAAGCGTGAGCCGATGTTGCACACCGGCAGTATTGCGTTGCGCACACGAATGGGCGCATAGCTTTTGGCATACTGCACCGCGTGACCGGCCTCGTGGCAGGCGATGCCCACCGCCGCCACACTCGGATTGTCGAACACGCCCTCCGACAGGCGGATCACTTTATCCCGCGGATCAAAATGATCGGTCAGCGTACCGGCGACGCGCTCGATGCGCACATCCGTAACGCCGTGTTCAAACAGCACGCGTGCGGCCGCCTGCGCGCCTGTAAGACCGCGGGAGTTGCGCACCTGTGACATTTTTTTATACGTGCCCTTCACCTTGACCTGTGCGGCCAAAGCCAGAATAAATGCCGGGACGACAAGCAGGATATACCAGATATCAATCCCGTATCCGAATTGGATTCCGTTCATACAAAAGCTCCTTTCCGGTGATTAACCGTTCAGTAACATGCCCTCTGCCAGCGGATTTCCGCGCAGATAATCCGCCGCGCACATCGCTTTTTTACCCTCGGCCTGCACCGTCAGCAGCTCCACGCACTGTCCGTCGCCGCAGGAGACAACCAGCCGCTTGCCGCTGCATATCACCTCGCCCGGTTCTCCGCCCCGATCCGCGCAGCGCACACTGCGGTACACTTTGAGCGTTTTGCCGTCTGCGCGCAGTGTGGCGGCCGGCCACGGGGACAGGCCGCGGATGTGGTTGTGCACCTCGGCAGCCGGCTTTGTAAAGTCGATCGGAGAGAGCGCCTTTGTGAGCATCGGCGCGTAGTTCGACAGTGCGTCGTCCTGCTTTTCGGGATGCAGCGAACCGCTCTGCAGCGCGTCGAGCGTGCGGCTGAGCACCTGCGCGCCGAGTTCGGAGAGCACGTCGTGCAGCTCGCCCGCCGTCATATTCTCGCCGATCGGCGTTTCTGCACGCAGGAGCATATCGCCCGTATCGAGTCCTGCGTCCATCTGCATGCTCGTCACGCCGGACGTCGCCTCGCCGCTCAGCACAGCCCACTGGATCGGCGCGGCGCCGCGGTAGCGCGGCAGGAGTGAGGCGTGGATGTTGATGCTGCCGTACTGCGGCACGTCCAGAACATCCTGCGGCAAAATCTTGCCGAACGCCGTCACGACCGTCACCTGCGGCTGTAGCTGTGTGAGGATGCGCAGAGCCTCGCCGTCGCGCATGGAACGCGGCTGAAAGACAGGCAGACCGTGCGCCTCGGAAAACACCTTGACCGGCGGCGCCTGCATCTGCTTGCCGCGTCCTTTCGGTTTGTCCGGCTGGGTAAAGACGCCGACGACTTCGTGCCCGTCCTCCAGCAGTCTTGCCAGACACGGCACGGAAAACTCCGGCGTTCCCATAAATACTACACGCATAGTTTGAAGCTCCTGTGTATGAATTATGAATTTTTATCGTTCTTCAAAAAAATCGGAGTGTGCGCAAGATGTTAGATTGTAGATTGTAGATGTTAGAAGTGGACGGGCTTCGCCCGTACCCATTGTGTTGGGGTGCGGGGCTTTGCCCCGCCCTTTTCTAATATCTAATGTCTACTATCTAAAATCAAATTAATATTTCCCTTTCCGGGGATTCTCCGCTTCGCGCAAACAGCCTCACTCTTTACGAATGACTTTCTGTGTGAAAATAATGCCGTTCAAATGGTCGATTTCATGGCAGAAGCAGCGCGCCTTGAGCGCCTCGGCCTTGTAAATATGCCATTTGCCCGTGCGGTCCTGCGCCTGCACCTTGACCACGGCAGGACGCTTCGTCACGCCGTACTCGCCCGGCAGCGACAGACAGCCTTCCTGCGCTTCCTGCTCGCCTTCCGCTGAGATAATCTCAGGATTGACAAGCTCCAGAAACCCGTCGCCGCAGTCCATCACCACCACGCGGCGCAGCACGCCCACCTGCACGGCGGCCAGACCGACGCCCTCAAAATGGTACATGGTCTCCTTCATATCGTCGATCAGCCGCGCGAGCTTGTCGTCGAACTTCTCGACCTTTCTGCTGACTTTTTTCAGGATCGGATCGCCGACCTTTACGATTTCTCTGTATCCCATTCTCTCACCTTTATTATAAAATGCTTTCCGGATTGATGTCCGCCGTTGTCGTCACTTCCCGGAAACGCCTGTCTCTGCCGCAAGCACACAAAAGCCCGGACATCATGGCGCGGAAACGGCCGGTATTCTTGCACTTGATAATCAATCGGTAGCGGTAGCGCCCGCCGACCTTGAGTACCTTGGCCGGTGCGGGGCCGAGCACGATCAGCTTTTCCGCCGCATACTGCTCGCGTGCAAAGCTCGTCAGCATTTCCAGAAATGCCTTGGACGCGCCGCGCACGAACAGCTCGTCCTCTCCGATAAACGCCA
Source organism: Clostridia bacterium (assembly GCA_017450005.1). Lineage (GTDB taxonomy): Bacteria > Bacillota > Clostridia > Oscillospirales > Acutalibacteraceae > UBA1425. The sequence goes on along the minus strand of JAFSYM010000055.1, from coordinate 25,396 downwards.
CGACGCACAGATCGCAGTACGGCGGGTAGATGAGCATCCGGCGGATGCCGATCTCGGTGCGGTAGAACTCCTCGTAGTCCTGCCGCGCCGCCATGGCGAGCACGTCGTTTTCCGGCGCGGCGGTCTGGATAATTGCCTGACCGCTGTATCGACCGCGTCCCGAACGTCCCACAACCTGCGTCAGCAGGGAAAAGGTACGCTCGAGCGCACGGTAATCGTCGTTGAACAGCAGGCTGTCGACCGAAATGACGCCGACCAGCGTCACGTTTTCAAAGTCCAGCCCCTTGGCCACCATCTGGGTGCCCAGCAAAATATCGTATGCGCCGGCAGCAAAGCTCGTCAGCTTATCCTCGTGCGCAAAACGTGTCATCGTGGTGTCCGTGTCCATGCGCAGAATGCGTGCGTCCGGCAGCAGTTTTGCCAGCTCGTCCTCGACCTTCTGCGTGCCGAAGCCGGTGTACTGCACGGCTTTTTCGCCGCATGCGGGACAGACGGGCGAAAACGGAACGGAGTGGCCGCAGTAGTGGCACATCAACCGTTCATTCGCGCGGTGATACGTCATGGAGATGCTGCACGACGGACAGGTGACCACATGGCCGCAAGCCGTACAGGATGCAAATGTATGGTAGCCGCGGCGGTTCATCAGCAGTATCGCCTGCCGGCCGCTGCAGAGCGTCTCGCGCAGCGCAGCGTGCAGCGTGCGGCTGATTTCGGCCGTGTTGCCGCTTTTGCGCTCGGCGGTCATATCAACCGTCACAACATCGGGCAAAAGCGCGTCGGCGTACCGTTTCGTCAGCTTCGCGCAGTGATAGCGTCCCTTCTCGGCCGCGGCAAATGTTTCAATCGACGGCGTGGCGGACGCGAGCACCAGCAGCGCACCGTGCCGCGCGCAGCGAAAACGCGCCACATCGCGCGCGTGGTATCGCGGCGCACTTTCGGATTTGTATGCGCTCTCCTGCTCCTCGTCCATCACGACGAGGCCGAGATTTTCAAACGGCGCAAACACGGCCGACCGCGTGCCGACCGCAATACGCGCCTCGCCCCGGCGCACACGCTTCCACTCGTCGAGCCGTTCGCCGACGGAAAGCGCGCTGTGAAAGACCGCGACGTCACGGCCGTACCGCGCATGAAAGAGCCGGAGCATCTGCGGCGTCAGCGCGATTTCAGGCACCATCAGAATGACGTTTTTTCCGTCCGCCAGACACCGGTCGATCAGCTTCATATAGACCTTCGTCTTGCCGCTGCCGGTCACGCCGTACAGCAGCGACGCGCCGCCCTTGCCGGATGCATAGAGCTGCAAAAGCGACGTGAAGGCCGCGTTCTGCTCCTCGGACAGTTCGATCGGCGACGTGTCGACGCACGCAGCATCGGCATAGGGATTGCGGAAAACCTCGACGCTGAACAGCTCCACAACGCCCTTCTTTTCCAAAGCGCCGCACACAGCCGCCGTCAGCCCGGTATAATAGCAGACTTCCCTGACGGAAGCGGTGCCGACGTCGGCGAGCAGCTCGATCACGGCCTGCTGCTTTTGCGTCAGGCGGCCGAGCCGGAGTGTGCCGGAAAGATACGCCTCGCTCAGACGCACGGACTTTACGGTCATATCCGACACCTTGCGCACGGAGTCCACGTTGCGCGACAGCAGTTCCGCTGCGCACAGTTCGGCCAGTACCGCTGCGTCCGCGCCGGTGTCGGCAAGGATCTTTTCCTCACGCACATAGCCGTTTTTTTTGCGCAGATACGCGAGCACGGCATACGCCGCCGTATCCGGTTCATAGTCCGCAGGCGGCTCCTGCGCGAGCGCGTAGGTCACGATCATCCGGTGGCCGAGTCCGGACGGCAAAACAGCCCTGGCCGCTTCATACAGCGTGCAGAACGTGCGCTCCTTGAGAAAGCGCACGAGCGCGATACCCTCCTCGTTCAGAACCGGTTCGGGATCAAGCACAGCCGACAGAGATTTCAGCTTCTGTTCGGGCGGCGTCTGCGTCGTTTCGACGGACAGAATCACGCCCTGCCGTTTTTGCGACGTCTGCCCGAACGGCACCAGCACACGGCAGCCGACTTTGGCCGCAGACAGGAGCGACGGCGGAATACGGTAGCTGTATTCCATATCGAAGTGGTACGCCGCTTTTTCCACGGCAACCCCGGCGATATTCACTTGCGCACCGCCCCCTTTGCCCCTTATACTTTAAGCAAACTGTCAGATATTGCGGATCTCTTCCGGCTCGACGACAACATACTTGCCGTCAATAATCTCGGAAATGGCGATGCTGACGGGCTTCTCCGTCATGATCTCGTGGTTTTCCTCGGCTTCCTCGGAAATTTCGCGCGCACGCTTGGCGGTGGCGATGACCAGCGAATAGCGGCTGGTACGGTTCTTGAGCACTTCTCTCAGATCAGGATTCAGCATAATGATTTACCTCACTTATTTGATTCCCGCAACGGGATGATTTACATTTTTCGGCGCGGATGACGGCGCACACGTCGTCGACCGCGTCCTCAAGACGGTCGTTGACGACAATATAGTCGTACTGCATGGCAAAGCGCATTTCGTTGCGCGCGATGGTCATGCGGCTCTGGATCTCCTCCTCGGACTCGCTGCTGCGCGCACGCAGACGCTTTTCAAGCGCCTGCATGGACGGCGGAACCAGAAATACCCCGACGCTGTCCGGATACAGACGGCGCACATTGCCGCCGCCCTCGACCTCGATTTTCAGCACCACGGTCTCGCCGGCGGCCAGCCAATCGTCCACCGCCGTGCGCGGCGTGCCGTAGTAGTGACCGCTGTAGATCGTGTGTTCGAGGATCTTGTCCTCGCGAAGCATCTTTTCAAAATAGGCGTCGGTGACGAAATAGTAGTCGACGCCGTCCTGCTCGCCCGGACGGATTGGGCGCGTCGTCATGGAGACGGAGCGCTTGAACGGGATCTTCTTTTGCAGTTCGGCAAGCACAGTGTCCTTGCCGCAGCCGGAAGGCGCGGACAGAACGATCAGCAGTCCGCGGTTTGCGTTACCAGACATTGGACACCTCCGCTGCGTCAGCTTTTTCCTCGCCGCTGACTCGGGCGGCGACGGTCTCGACCGTCAGATAGGACAGCACGATATGGTCGCTGTCCATCACGATCACCGCACGCGTCTTGCGTCCGAACGACGCGTCGATCACCGTGCCGCGATCCCTGCCCTGCTGCACCATACGCTTGATCGGCGCGGATTCCGGGCTGACAATGGATATAATACGCTCGGCATGGATGACGTTGCCGAAGCCGATGTTGACTAACTTCATACAATTGCCTCGCTTACTCTATGTTCTGAATCTGCTCGCGGATCTTCTCGACCTCCGCCTTGATGTCGATCACGCGGCGCGCAATTTCGACGTCCTGCGCCTTGGAGCCGATGGTATTGGCCTCGCGGTTGATCTCCTGCACCAGGAAATCGAGCTTTCTGCCCACGGCTTCTTCCGACTCAAAGAAAACGCGCAACTGGTCGATGTGGCTGCGCAGACGCACCGTCTCCTCCGCCACGGCGACCTTGTCGGCATAGATGGCCGCCTCAAGCAGAATGCGCTGCTCGTCCACCTGCGTGCTATCGAGCACGGTCTGCATGCGTGCGCGCAGCTTCTCGTTATACTCGCGCACCGTCTGCGGCGAACGCGATTCGATATACGCCACGTTTTCCAGAATCGCGTCGGCGCGGGAGAGCACGTCCGCACGCAGCCGCTCACCCTCGCGCACACGCATGGCGATGAAACGGCCGAGCGCATCCTCGGCGACCGTGCGCACCGCTTCCCAGACCTTTTCCTCGTCGGCCTCGGTCTTGTGGATGGTGAAAATGTCGCCAAAGCGCGAGAGCGTGGAGGCACGCACGTCGTTGTCGATCCCGAAACGCGTCGACAGCTCCTCGAACGCACGAAGATACCCCTGCGCGAGCGAGACGTTGAGCCGCACCTGCACGTCCGCCTCCTCAAGCGCCTCGATCTGCACGTAGCAGTCGATCTTGCCGCGCGAAACGCCGGACTGGATGAAGCTCTTGAACTTCTCGTCCAGGAAACCGTACGCTCTGGGCGTGCGGGACGAAAACTCAAAATAGCGGTGATTGACGCTCTTTATCTCCACGGTTATGGCCATGCCCGCAATCGTCTGCGCGGCGCGGCCGTAGCCGGTCATACTCTTAATCATACTTTAATCTCCCCTTTATTCCTCTGTCGGAGCGGGTCTGCTTGCAAGCGCCTGCAGCCGCTCCACTTCCTCCGCTGTCAAAAAACGATACTGCCCCTGCGGGAGCATGCCCAGCCGCAGCGGGCCCATCGCCGTGCGCTTGAGCCGCGCGACCTCCAGACCGAGCTGCTCGCACATCTTGCGGATCTGGCGGTTGCGCCCCTCATACAGCACGATCTCGAGCACCACGCGCCCCTCCTGCCGGTCAAGCACACGCACCTTGGTCGGCGCGGTGCGGTAGCCGTCGATCATCATTCCGTCGGTCATCTGCCCGATCTGCTCGTCCGTCACGGACGGGCGCACCGTCACGCGGTAATGCTTCGGGATGTGGTGCGACGGGTGCATCATCAGGTTGGCAAACGCGCCGTCGTTGGTCAGCAGCAGCAGTCCCTCGGAATCCTTATCGAGCCGCCCGATGGGATAGACGCGCTCCGGCACGTCCCGCAGCAGCTCCGGCACGCACTTACGGCCGCGGTCGTCCGACATAGTGGTCAGATAGCCGCGGGGCTTGTACAGCATGAGATAGACGTTCTGCTGCGTGTGCCGCACACGCTTGCCGAAAACGGTCACGACGTCCTGCTTCGGATCAATCTTGTCGCCGAGCTGCGCAATGCGGCCGTTGACCTTGACCTTGCCGGACGTAATCAACTCCTCGGCCCGCCGCCGGGACGCCACGCCGCATGCGGACAGGTATTTTTGCAGACGTTCTGACTGTGCCATGTATTTCTCCTTCGTTTGTATATCCTGTAAAACTCACGGGATTTGCGCTGTTCCTTTTGCGCGCACCACGTCCGATGCGACGAGATCGCAGACGCAGACTGTCCGTCCGCCGCACGTATACACCGCGCGTCCGACAATGTCGCCGGCGCGCACGGGCGCGTACAGAAACGGCTGCACGTAAACGGTCCGTGTGACACCGCGCACAGAACCCGGCAGCACGCCGTGCGGCGGTGCGGCGCACTGAACGCCGACCGACTGCGCCTCGCCGCCCGTGACAGGCACGCGCAGTGCGGAAACGTCGCCGTCGAGCGCTGTGGCATGCACCTGTGAAAAGCCGCTTTCAAACAGCGCGATGTGGTCGTTCCAGTCGTCCGGGTCACGCAGCGTCACCGCGACAAGCGTCACGCCGTCGCGCCTTGCCGCGGACACAAGACAGCGTCCGCTCTTTTTGGTAAATCCCGTCTTGACGCCGATGCAGCTGTCGTACAGCCGCAGAAGGCGGTTGTGGTTCGTGAGCGTGCGCGGATACGGCGGATTGCCGTAGGACAGCCGGATCTGCTCGCTTTGGCAGATGCGGGCAAACTGCGCGTTTTGCAGCGCCGCACACGCGAGCAGCGCCATATCGTACGCCGTCGAATAATGGTCGTCCGCATGCAGACCGGAAGGCGTGACGAAATGCGTGTCTGCCATGCCGATCCCGGCAGCGCGCGCGTTCATGCGCTGCGCAAACGCTTGCGTGCTTCCGCTCAGCGCAATGGCGGCGGTATTGGCCGCGTCGTTGCCGCTCGATAGCAGCATCCCGCACGCGAGCGCATACAGCGTCACCGTGTCGCCGGGCAGCAGCCCCATGCTCGTCCCCTCCACCGCGCACATCTCGGGTGTGACCGTCACAGCGCGCTGCGGCGTCGCCGCCTCGAGCGTGAGCAGCGCGGTCATAATCTTCGTCGTGCTGGCCATCGGCAGACGCTTGTGCGCCTGCCTGTCAAAGAGGACTTCACCCGTTTCGGCGCACAGAAGCACCGCAGCTTCGGCGGATACCGAAACCGCGTGCGCGGACAGCGGCGCAACAGACGCCGCCAGAATGAAAAGGAACGCCGACGCAAAACGAATAAAGCGCAAAATCATCACCTGCCATACCGCATGGTATGCAGGGACGGCGCGAAATTATGCCTCGGTCGGGATTTCTTCTTCGGCAGGGACGTCCGTATCGCCCTTTTTGGTAAACTTTTCGACCGCACCGGTGACCTTGTCGATCACATCCGGCACCATGCCGATGATGCGCTCTGCCTGGCCGCCCTCGCCGGCGATGTGCTTGATGCTGACCTCGCCCTTGTTGACGACGAGGAAGGCGATCGGGGTAATCGTGATGCCTGCGCCGCCGCCGCCGCCGAACAGCTCATGGTTCGCCTTGCTCGGCAGATCGGAACCGCCGGACGCGAACCCGTACGTCACCTTGGACACGGGAATGATCGTTACGCCGCCCGCCTCAATGGGGTCGCCGATGATGGTGCTCACATCCACCAGGTCGCGCACCTTTTCGATGGTGGTGCCCAGGATGCTTGCCGCAGCATTTTCTTTGCTCATGATTCTCCATTCCTTTCTATGGGAAGATCTTTTTTACCCTTCTTTTTGCTGTGCGCACGTTTGCGCGTTTTCAGGAAAGCTGCAACGCCCCGGAAGGCGAAACGCACCAGCGCATTGGTCAGCTTGATCGGCCGCACGGACAGGATAAACCAGAGCGCCGCCGTGCTCTCTTTGGCCAGATAGTCGGCCTGCACGTCCGCGTCGTACTGCCGCACGCGCAGATTCGTGCAGATATATCCCAGCGCCGGATAGACCGCTGCGCATGTTTTGCCGAAGGCGATCGCCGTCTCGGCGGCGTCGGCCTTGCTCACACGCAGGCGCAGCATCAGTTTTTCCAGCACGAAAGACCGCTTGAAAATATCGCCCAGAAACGTATTGAGCGCCGCGAGCACGTCCGAGAGGAACTGCATCACGCCGTCGAATCCCTGCTCGTGATAGAAGCGCATGACGAAACTCTCGCTCTTCGGTTCGGCGCTCTTCTCCTCGGCAGGCTCTTCCTCTTTCTTTTCTTCGGCAGGCTCTTCCTTCTTGGGCTTTTTCTCTTTTTTCGGTTTCTTTTCCCCCGCAGGCAGCAGCCGGATCTTGATGAACAGCACCTTCGCATAGACGGTGAAGTCGTTCTCGTACCGCAGCTCAACGGAGATTTTGATACAGAAAAGGAGCGTGACGGCCGCAATGATACCCAGAATGATATACAGCGCTATCAAGCAAAACTCCTCCTCTCATTTTTCTTTGACCGCTTATTCGTCAGGGAGCGAATACATATCCTCTCCGTCTTCCGGCACGTCGTAGAACGAATACTGATCCTCGTCGACCGCCTCTTCATCCGGCGGCGCGGGCGCCTCCTCGATCGGCTGTGCCGGCTCGTCGATCACATCCTCCAGCCGCGGCAGCTCTTTTTCAGGCAGTTCCGGCAGCTCGGTGAGCGACGACATGCAGAAGCACTTGAGAAACTCCGGCGTCGTGCCGTACAGCAGCGGCCGTCCGGGCAGTTCCAGACGCCCTTTTTCCTCGACCAGTCCCTTCTGACAGAGCGTATTGACCACGCTCGAACAATCCACACCGCGTACCTGCTCTATGTACGACTTTGTGACCGGCTGGTTGTAGGCGATCACGGCCAGCACCTCGAACGCGGCCGGAGAGAGCGGCGCGTTCTTTTTGACCTCCAGCACACCGCGGATCACATCCGCAAACTGCGTGCGCGTGCACAGCTGATACCGATCCTCCATACGCAGCAGGCATATCCCGCTCTCGCGCTCGTCGAGCTCGGCAGAGAGCCGGTCGAGGATCTTTTCGGTAAACTCCTCATCCAGTTCCAGCGCCTCGGCAATGCGCGCACGCTCAAGCGGCTCTCCCGCCGCAAAGAGCACCGCCTCTGCCGCGGCCTGTAATTGCTGTACCTTCAATGGTTATCCCTCCGTCGTTTTCGTCAGTTCGATCACGGCGTTTTCACCGTCGCCCTCGATCGTCACGCGCTTGGCCTTGGCCAGCGAGAGCACCGCCAGAAATGTGGCGACCATCTCCGAGCGCGAACCGGAGTGCGCAAACAGCGAGACGAAATTCTGCCGACCGCCGCGCAGTGTATCCAGCAGGAACGAAATGCGCGAGGCGACCGATACGATGCGGTGCGCCACAATGCGCGAGAACGCCTCGACCGGAGGCGGCAGACGGCGCTTCCCCTTTCCCACGGCGGAGATATACGCTTTGTAGATTTCGTACGGCTCGTGTGAGCGCGTGTAGCGCATATCCGGCGGGAACTTGACCGGTTCGCGTTCAAAATAGCCGAACCCGTTGGCCTGCTTCTGCAGCTTGCCCGCAAGGATCTTGCAGTCCTGGTACGCGAGCAACTCGCCGCGCAGCTCTTTCTCCAGCTCTTCCGCTTCCTCATGCACGGGCAGGAGCGAGACGGTCTTGATATAGACAAGCCTTGCGGCCATCTCCAAAAACTCGCTGGCGATATCCAGATCCTCCTGCTGCATCTGCCGCACGTAGTCGAGATACTGCTCGACCAGATCGAGGATCGGCACGTCGTTGATGCTCACCTTGTGCTTGCTGATTAAGTGCAGCAGCAGATCCATCGGGCCTTCAAATACATCAATTTTATAGGACAGTTTTTCCATGCGTCACCTCACATGAAAAACGAACCGACCAGTTTATTCATCCCGTTGATCGCCGCGTTCGACAGCAGCGCCAGCGGACGGCCGAGAAGTCCCGTCAGCAGCAGCACAAACAGGCCGATCATGATATAGCGCTCATACTGCATGATCTTGTAGTAGTACTTGTTCAGAATCAGCGCCGTGGCAATGCGCGAGCCGTCCAGCGGCGGAATCGGCAGAAGGTTGAACACGGCAAGCGAGACGTTGATATAGGCCGCGTAGAAAAAGAACCATGTCAGAATCTCCGAAAAGTCCCCGGCCACATACAGTCCGAACACCCAGCGCAGGATCAGGAACACCAGCGCCATAATAAGGTTGGACAAAGGCCCTGCAAACGCGACAGCCGCCATGCCTGCCTTAGGATTTTTGAAATTGCGCATATTGACCGGCACGGGCTTGGCATAGCCGAAACCGACCAGCACGATCATCAGGCAGCCCAGCCAGTCGAGATGCGCCAAAGGGTTGATCGTCAGCCGGCCGTTGCGGCGCGCCGTCGGATCACCCAGACGATCCGCCACAAACGCGTGTGCGAACTCGTGGATCGGCAGCGTACAGAACACAACGAAGATGCTGGACGCAAGTCCCGCCACCGTCTGGACGGAAAACCCGTTGCGAATCAGCTCAAGCAGCATTGTTTTTCAATCCTTTCCATTCCGAAATGCGGTCACAAAACGCGCCGTACCGAGGTAATCCGGCTCGATCAGCGCGCCGCCGAACAGCGCGGCAACCGCCTGCGGCTGTCCTTCGCCGCATTCCATACTCATAAAACCGCCCTCCCTCAGCAGCGGGAACCAAAGCGCTTGCAGCGCGCGGTAAAACACACAGCCGTCTTCGCCGCCGTCGAGCGCCTCGCGCGGCTCGCGGCGTACTTCGCGCTGCAGAGACGCCATCTCCGACGTGCGGATATACGGCGGGTTGGACACAATCCCGTCCGGCGCCGGCACGTCGTCCGGCGCGCCTTGCAGCATATCACACAAAACCGCATGAACATTTTGTGCAGAATGCGCACAAATATTTTCCTGCATACAGGAAAAGGGCGACGGATATTTTTCAAACAGATAGACCTGCGTGTCCGGCCGACGCAGCGCGACACTCAGACCGATGCAGCCCGTGCCTGCGCACACGTCGTACAGCACGCCGCCCGGCGGCAGCAAAGAGGCAGCTTTCTGCACCAGAAACTCCGTCTCCGGCCGGGGAATCAGCACACCCGCGCGCACCGCGAACGTATGGCCGCAGAAGTCCCACGCGCCGAGAATGTACTGCAGCGGCTCTCCGGCCGCACGGCGCGCAATCGCCGACGTGTACGCTGCCCGCACATCGTCGGGCACACGCTCGCCGTAGGACAGAATCAGATGCGTGCGGTCGAGTCCCGCGCTTTTTTCGAGCAGACAACGCGCATCGAACGGCGCGTCTTCCAGCCCGGCGTCGGTCAGCGCGTCCTCGCCTGCCTTCAGCAGCGCACGGTAATCGTTACTGCGCATCTGCGCCGTCCTGATTGGTCACTTCATCCACAATCGTCTGCAGATCCGGAATGTCCGACAGCGGCGATTCCGGTTCGGCCGCAGGCGCCGAAGTCTGCGCCGCTTCATCGTCGAGCACGGCCTTGAGCGCGGCGATGCCCACTTCGATAATGTCGTCGGTCGGTTCCTTGGTCGTGATGCGCTGCATCCACAGACCCGGCGCGGCACAGATCGACACAAACACATTGTCGTGCTTGCCCGCATAACGGATGAACTCGAAGCCGACACTCATGATGATCGGCAGCAGCAGGAGCTTGAGCAGCACCCAGAGAATGGTGATTTCCGTGATCTTGGTGCCGTAGAAAATCACCGACATGACCGCCGCCAGCAGAATACTCAGGATGATGGTCACGAACAGGAAGCTCGTGCCGCAGCGCGGATGAAAACGGCGCTGCTTGCGCACGTTCTCCACCGTGAGCTCCTCCCCTGCCTCCAGGCAGAAGATGGACTTATGCTCCGCGCCGTGATACATGAACAGCCGCTTCATCTCCTTCATCTGGGAGACGGCCGCCATATAGCCGACAAAGATGACGATCTTGATCGCGCCCTCGATCAGCGGACGCCACAGCACACTGATCTGCGTGAGCGCCTGCAGTCCCTTGAACGCATAGGACGGCAGCGCGATAAACAAGCCGAACGACAGCGCAAAACCGAGCACCATGGAGATGATCCCGATCACGGACATCATCTTCGGCCCGAAGTGGTCGGTCAGCCACCGGTCGAGCTTGGACATTTCCTCTTCCTGCGGCGCATTCGGATCGAAACTCGTCTTTTCCGCCGACTCCATCAGGCACTGATAGCCGAAAATCATGTTTTCCACAAACGCAATCGGCCCGCGGATGAACGGCAGCGCACAGAATTTATACTTGTCGCGCAGACGCTTCGGGTGCTTCGGCGTCACCTCGATCGAGCCGTCCGGCATACGCAGCGCCATCGCCGCGCCCTTCGGCCCGTTCATCATGATGCCCTCCATCAGCGCCTGGCCGCCGACTGTGGCCAGATACCGGCACGACGCATTCTTTTGTTTATTCTTGCCCATGATCCGGACTCCTTTCCTCTTTCCGCGAAAGCGGAAGCGTAATCGTAACGGCTGTCCCCTCGCCCCGGACGCTCTCGATATCCAGCGTCCCGCCGTGGCGGCGAACGATCTCGTCCGCAACGGCCAGTCCGATCCCGGAACCGGGGGCTGTGTGGTCGGCCTTATAGAATTTTTCTTTTACATGCGGCAGATCCTGTGCGGCAATGCCGCGTCCCGTATCGCGCACACACACGTGGAAGCTGTCGCTGCGCACACACGTCTGCACGCGGATCGTCCCGCCCGCGTCGGTGTATTTAAAAGCATTGTCGATCACATTGACGAACACCTGCGTGATGCGGTCGGCGTCTGCATACAAAACCGCTTCGACCGCGCCCGCGGCATACAGCAGCCGCTTTCCCTCGCGGCCGGCACGGGCGCGAAACGTTTGCAGCGCTTCTTCGAGCACATGCACCATGTCCGTCTGCGACAGGCGCAGTTCGAGCCGTCCGCTCTGCATACGCGAGAAATCCAGCAGATCCTCGACCATGCCGCCCAGCCGTTTCGTCTCGTGGAGTATGACGTCCACGCCGCGCTGCATGAGCGCCGGGTCGTCTGTACCCGCCTGCCGCAGCGTCTCGCCCCAGCCGCGGATCGCGGTCAGCGGCGTGCGAAGCTCGTGAGAAACGGTTGAAATAAACTCATTCTTCATCCTGTCCGCCGTGCCGATCTCCTCGGCCATGTGACGCACCGCTTCGCACAGCGCGCCAATCTCGTCGCGGTCGGTATAGTCAATGCGTGTGCTGTAGTCGCCCTTGGCGATTCTGTCCGCCGCTTCGGTCGTCATGCAGACGGCGCGCACGATCTTTTCAATATACAGCGTACTGGGCAGCAGCGCGAGCAGAATCGCCGCGGCGCTCACGCCGATCAGAAGCAGCACGTCCGCGCGAAGCTGCGCGTCCACGCGCGTGAGCGAGGTGGAAAACCGCAGCGCGGGACTTTGCGCGCCCTGTCCGTTTCCGAGCAGAAACGTCATTGCCATCATCCGCTCGCCGCCCGGTGTGCGGCCGATCCACGATGCGCTGCGCGTTTCCGCCTTGAGCGCTTCGGTATAGTCATCCATCCGCAAGTCGTCCGGCGCACGGAAGCCGTCGGACGTCGCCACAACCTTTCCGCTGCGGTCGATCACCCACACGTCCACCGTGTCGTGTGCGCCATAGGTACGGATGAAACTGCGTGCGGCGCGGTTGAAGTCCTCGTCCGACGTCGCCGCAAACTCGCGCGCGACACTGCTGTTGTAGCCGGACGAGAGGATATTGCGCACGGCGTTGTAGTAAAAGACGTGCAGCACGGCAGAGAGCGATACCACAATCAGTGCCATCAGCAGCGTAATCAGTCCGAACGTTTTCAGCAGCCACCGGCGTGTGATCACGCCCATTTGCTTTCTCATCCGAGCCATCGGTATCCCACGCCCCAAACCGTCTGCAGATGCTGCGGTGCGGAAGGATCGTCTTCCACCTTCATACGAAGGCGACGAACGTTGACGTCCACAATCTTGTCCTCGCCGTAGTAGTCGGCGCCCCATACGCGGTGCAGAATGTCCGCGCGCGTCAGCGCTGCGCCGGGGTTTTCAAAGAAATACTCGATCATTTGAAATTCGACCTGCGTCAATTCGATCGGCACGCCGTGTTTCAGCAGCGTCCTGCCGCGCAGATCGAGCACAAAAGCGCCGCAGGTACGCACCTGCTCGGGATGCGTCTGACCGTCTCTGCCCATTGCAACGCGCCGATACAGCACGTCGACACGCGCCATCAGCTCCGACGGAGAGAACGGCTTGGTCACATAGTCGTCGGCGCCTGTCAGCAGACCCGTTACTTTGTCCATTTCCTGCGTCCTGGCCGTGAGCATGATGATGCCGATGTTGCTGTTTTGCGCGCGCAGCGCCTTGCAGACCTCCAGTCCGCTCACATGCGGCATCATGATGTCCAGAATAGCGACGTCGAGCGTGTCGCCCTCCTGCGCGAACAGTCGCAGCGCCTCGGCGCCGTCTGCCGCCTGCAGCACCGTATAGCCGGCGCGCTCCAGATTGATGACGACAAACTCGCGTATGGATGCCTCGTCCTCCGCAACCAGTACCTTTTTCATACGCAAACCTCCTATGGCTGCATATATGTAAACGCATCAGAAAGCGTCGACAGCATTTCGGAATCCTGCGCTTCGTAAAGCAGCAGCACATCCTCGCGCTCTGAACGCAGCAGCTTGTACGATGCATACACGCTCCCGCGTTCTTTCACCCACTGCGCACGCGTCGTGAATGCCACACTGAACAGATGCGTGCCGTGTGCGCTTGTATCGGGATCAAATTCTATAAAACTCCATGTATCGGCGTCGGGATCGACACGCAGCGTGAAACGCGCGCGCAGATCGTCCGGAATGCGGAACTGCCAGCGCAAATCCTCGTGCACAAGGCAGTCCGCGACGGGAACCAGCTCGTCGCCCCGAAAAGCACACCAATGTGTGAGATAGACCGTATAGGCGCGCAGCGTATCGCCGCGCAGCGCTTCGGCGCCGGGCAAAGCGTCGCGCTGGCACGGGATCTCCGGCACGCCGTCGCCGTCCATGTCGCGGCAACGGATCGCCGCGCTGCGCCATGTGCGCTCGTTGGTGCGCGTCTGCGCATCAAGCAGCGGCGCCGTCATGGAGGAGGCTGCTGCGTCGAACCGGATCACCTCGGTAATCATCTGCGCCTCGCCCTTGTACGCGTCCGCGTAGAGCACACAGCCGAAGTCCGTCTTTTGCATCAGGACGCCCGCATAACCGCTGACCTTGCCGTCCAGCTCGATCTGGTCAAGCAATGCAATGCGCGCGCCGCTTTTTTCGGACATGCGCGCACGCGCTGTCTGGCTGCCCGCCTCGGAATACAGGGAGAGTGTGAAGATTTCCGTTCTGCCGTCGCTGTTAAAATCAGCAAGCAGTTTTTCGGTATAGGCCTGCTCCGAGAGCCGCTGCAGTGAAAACGGCGCGTCGGCGCATGCGTAAATGCTCATCACGCGCGAATTATCCGGCGTGCTCCAGCACAGCACAATCTCCGTACTGCCATCCGTGTCGAGGTCGATCCGCTCCACGGAATACACGTCGCTGCCGCCGCCCTCCAGCTCCGCCGTGCGAAGCCACACACCGTCCTCGCAATCGAGCACGCCAATGTGCACTGTCGAGGTAAAAATGTCCGGCAGGTAGAAAACCAGCGCTTCCTCGCCGTCGTCGCCGTCGAAATCGTCGACCACGAACGCGGAGAGATACGCGCCGCTGATCGGTGTGCAGTACTGCACCTGCGTGCCGAACGAAGACTCGAACGCACGTCTGAGCGCCTCGTTGCCCGGTGAAAACGCGGGCGAAGAGAGCAGATCGCGCACCGGCGAAAACAGCGTGCAGCCGCCCAGCAGCAGGCAAAGAAGCAGTGCGGCAAACGTTTTACAAGCGGTCCTCATCGTCAGGAAATCGTGATGGGCACGGTGTAGCTGCCCGAAACCCAGCAGCTTGTGGTGTTGGTCACGCTGATCGTGACCGGCAGGGACTGCGCATCCGCATCCGCTTCGAGCGCATCGGCGTCGAGCGTAGCGGTCAGGCTGTCCGCCGTGAGCGTTTCAAGCTCGTCCGCGTGTCCGATCACCGTCACATCCAGCGTCGTATTCTCCGGAATCGACACCGCAGCGTCATCCGGCAGCTCGCTCAATGCGATACGGTCGGCAGGGATGGTGAATCTGCGCGACTGGAAACCGTCTATCGAGAAATAGACGCGGAAGGAATCTATATCGTCCAGCACACGGATATTCGGAATGTCCTGCGCCTGAAACGTGAAGGTGTTGGGTCCGGTTTTGATGCTGGAGAAATCAATCGTGCCCAGCGCCAGACTGTCGGTGCTCTCGAGCAGCTCCGTCGGCACGGCCGCCTCGACCGCGCCGGACGGGGAACAAATGACGGAAACCGGATGCTCCAGAAAATAAGACGGTGAATTTTTAAACCGCACGGTCGGCTTGATCTGCGTCACCTTGAGGATCGGCACGGTCACCGTGACGTCCTTCATGCCGTCGGCGACCTGCACATAGGTGCTGCGCACGGTGCCGCCGTTTTCGTTGACGATGGCAAGCTCCGTCTTTTCAAACTTGGTCGTCTCGCTCAAAGGCTCCGTCAGCGTAACCTTGGCAAGCACGCGGGCGATCTTCTGCACCTCCGCCGCAGCGCCGGAGACAGTCACCTCCGCCGTCGAAACAATCGGTTCGCCCTCGATATAGCCGTCTGCCGAGATCTGATCGTCCTGCGCGGCAATCTGTACCTCCACAGGGAAATTCTCGGTCAGGTTGTAGTCAAAGTAAATATCCACGGATGCGGGAGAAAAGCTGACGATCTGAATGTCTCTGTTTTCATCCTTGGCACGCACGGTGATCGGCAGCGTGTACCGGTCGGCGGACGTCACGTTTGCCGTCGATGCGGAGACCAGAAAGTCGTCCTGCGACAGCACGGCCGTGCTGATCTCGTGCCGCTTGCCGGTCACAGTGACCGTCACGCTCAGATCCGTCTGCCCGAACATTTGCAGGCCGAGTTTATCCGTCATCGTCGTATCGAATGTGACGGGGATGTCCGTGAGCGTCGCCTCGACGCGGTCGCTGAACTGCAGCGCAACGACCAGCCAGATCACCACGGCGAGAAACAGCGACATAACGGCGACGAATTTGTTATTGTTCAGCCAATCCCCGATCGGGATCCGTTTACGCTTTTTTTGGCTCATAGATGCAGCCTCCCTAAGAAGCTCTTCCACTTGGATTCGTTTTCATCCGTCTCCGCCAGCAGCAGCTCCTGTCCGAGCGCCTCGCGCAGATCGCCTGCCGAAATATCGCGGCGCAGTCTGCCTTCCTTGGCCACGGAGATGTTGCCGTTCTCCTCGGACACGACGACCATCACCGCGTCGCTCTGCTCGCTCATTCCGATTGCCGCGCGGTGACGTGTGCCGAGCGCACTGCTGACCGCGTTGTGGTGCTGTGTCAGCGGCAGGATGCAGCCGGCAGCGCACAGACGATTGTCGCGGATGACCGCCGCGCCGTCGTGCAGCGGCGCCTTGGGGTAAAAGACGTTGCCCAGAAGCTCCTCGCTGACTCTGGCGTCCACGATCGTGCCGGTCTGGATAATCTCGGCCAGCGGCGTCTGCTTTTCAAACACCAGCAGCACGCCGATCTTGCGGTCGCTCATCTCGGCGCATGCGCGGCATACCGCCTCAATCGTCTCGGCCGTCTCCTCGTTGTAGCGGATCTTTTCATTGCTCGCGCGCAGCCCGAACAGACCGCCGCGAAAGCGGCTGCGTCCCATCGACTCGATCACATGCCGGATCTCCGGCTGGAACACGACAATCAGCACCAGAATCACGTTGCGGAACAGCTCGTTGAACAAAAAACCGCTTGCATTCATCTTGAGCACGGACACGCCGCCATAGACAAGCAGCAGCACAATCAGGCCTTTGATCAGCTGCATCGAGCGCGTCTGCCGCACAAGCCGGATACCGTTATACAGCAGCACTGCCACAAGCAGAATATCCAGAAAGTCGTTGAAGTGAAAATCCGCAAAGACTGCCAGAATATTGTGCAGCAGAGACTGGAGAGAATCAAAAAAACTCATGTATACGAACCTCATTTCATCCTTTTATTGTAGCACAGAAATGAGCTATTTTCAATTTAAAAGCCGTAAATTCACAAACATTTCATCACTTTGTCAGCAGGCACACCGCATGCGCCGCGACGCCCTCGCCGCTGCCGGTGAAACCGAGTCCCTCCTCGGTCGTCGCCTTGACGCTGACGGCGGATACCGGCACATCCAGAGCGTCTGCGATGTTGCGGCGCATCCCGTCGATATAGCCGCGCAGCTTCGGCCGCTGCGCGAGCACCGTCGCGTCGACGTTGCCGACCGCATAGCCCGCTTCCTGCACGGCCCTGCGCACCTGACGCAGCAGTTCGAGACTGTCCGCGCCGGCGTATGCGGGATCGGTGTCCGGGAACAGACAGCCGATATCGCCCAGCGCCGCAGCGCCCAGCAGCGCGTCCGCAATCGCGTGCAGCAGCACATCCGCGTCGGAGTGTCCCAGAAGTCCGCGCTCAAACGGGATCTCTACCCCGCCCAGAATCAGGCGGCGATCCGGGACGAGCCGGTGTACGTCGTAGCCGTGACCGATGCGCATCATGGCGTATCCTCCGTTTCGTGGATTTGCAGTGACTGTGCGACACGGCGGTATTCGTCGTAGTCGACAAATGTGTTGAGCGCACGCAGTAGCGCGTTCTTGCTCAGCCGCTCGGGCAAATCGAACGCGCGCAGCAGCGCAGCCAGACGTGCCTTGCTGCCCTTCGTGCCGCTGAATCCGTCGGCATACAGGTCGGCGTGCGTGATCTGACGGCGGGGCTGCGGCGCTTCGTCGCAAAGCACGCCCGCACGCTCGAGCGCGCAGAGCAGCACCGCGCTCGGCACGCCCTCGACGCCGAGCTTGCCCTCCTTGGACGGCTCTGCCTTGCGCCGCTCCTTGCCGAGAATGTCGGGAATATACGCGTGCCTGACCTGTTCCGGCGGCAGACTTCCGCCGATGAACGAGCGGATTTTAAAGCCTGCCGAATCGCTGTCCGTCAGGATCAGGATGCCGCGCGTCTGCGCCAGACGCCGGATGAGCTTCTGCTTTTCGGCGTCTTTAAAAATCGCGAAACCGTCTGTCTCGATAATCAGTGTGTCCAGAAGAGACGACAATTTGATCTTGTCGTACTTTCCCTCCACGATCACCGCCGGTTTGATTCGGATCATATCTATGTACGTACGGAATGCTGCACCAGCATCAGCTCGGTGATACAACGCTCGAGCAGGAGCTTCGGGTCCATTCCGGAGCCTTTCAGATCAGAGTCGCAGCGGTACAGGATGTCCAGACACCGCCGCGCGTCGGACAGGGAGAGATTACGGCCGTCGCGCGCGGCATTGCGCAGGCGGAACTCCTTGCCCTTGTAATTAAACGTTTTTGCCGCGTCCTCCGGCCGTCCGCCGGAGAGCGTGAACACCTTGACGCGGTAGATATCCACATAGCAGGCAATCAAAGCGCCGAGAATCATCACCGGCTCCGACTTCTGCCGGAAAAGCTGGGAGAGAATCGTCAGCGCACGCGCCGCGTCGCCGGCGAACATCGCCTTCGTAATATCGAAGACAACCGCCTCGACCGTGCGCACCGCAACCGCGTCCACGTCCTGCTGTGTGATCTCGCCCGCGCCCTTGAACGCGCAGAGCTTTTCAAGCTCCTGCAGCACTTTCGTCAGATCACTGCCGACGAGTGAGATGAAATAATTGGCCGTCGGGGGGCTGATTTCGCACCCGCGCTTCTGCGCGCCGGAGCGCACGAGCTTGACAATATCCGCGCTGCCGCGTTTATCGAGTGCGACAAGCTCGGCATACGGAGAAATATCCTTGAGAAACGCGCGCCACTTGGCGCTTTTTTTCGGCTGCACATCCACCGTATCCATCCACAGCACAACCGTGCACGTCGGCGGAATATCGGAAAGGATCTGCATGAGTTTGTCCCGGTCGCCCTGTAAGAGCGTGTCGACCGGCACGTCCTTGAGCAGCACGCAGGTGCGCGCGCTCATCATCGGGAACGCTTCCACCGCCTCCGATACGACGTCAAAGTCGACGGATTTTCCCTCGAAGCGATGGAAATTGAAATCGCGCATCGCGCTGTCCACAGCGCGTTCGCAGATGCGCCCGGCATAAAATGACTTGAGGTAAGGCTCGTCGCCGTAAATCAAGTAGAGCGTCGAAAACGTGTTTTCTTTGATCTGGCGTTTGAGTCCCTGCTCGGTGAGTTCCGGCATACGAGCGCCTCCCTTCATAGAGTATTATTCAAATCCGACTGTACCGTCCGGATCGATCCGCAGCCGCAAATCGCCCTTGTCGGCGGTCGACACGGCAAACGTCCCGCTGCGGCGGATCGCACGCGGAATCGGCTCGCCCTGTGCCGCGCTGCGCGAGAGCAGCACAAGACCGATCTTTTCCGGCTCCAGAGCGGGCGGCAGATCGCCGCGTACATAGATGATATCGGCGTTTTGCCATGCGGACGGAAGCCTTGCGAGATCGCATCCGGGCGAGAACAAAAGCAGCATCGTCCTGCCGTGTGCCGTCAGATAGACGGCAGCATTCGCGCCGCCGATGTATTCGGCCCGAACCGCGCCGACCTGACGCGTTCCGGTTCTGCGCACCTCGGCAGAGCCGAAGAAGAATGCGCCCTCCACTGCCGGATTTCGCGCCGGCGCCCAGATTTCATGGCACGGAACCGACCGGATCAGTTCGCTCGCGCCGCTGCACCCCGTCAGGGATGTGCGCGGCAGAAGCAGCCAATCGACGTCGTCCGTATAGCGCAGAATCCGCTGTGCGGTATTAACGCCGCCGCAGCCGATCAGCGCCGTTTCGCCGCGGCTTTGCACAAGCAGCGCCGAATGATTGCCGACGTCAAAAGCCGTCACAAACACGCTGTCGCGCACGTTCCACGCGCGGAAAAGCGCGCAGCTGAGCAGCATGCTCAGCGACAGCGCCGCAACGGTTACGACACGCCGCCGATTGCCAAGGTGAACGCATAGCGCGACGGCCAGCACGATCAGCGTACCCGCTGCCCAGCAGCAGAGCGTCACGCGGTCAAAGCGCACGACGGAAAACGGCAGGCCGCCCAAAAAATCGGACGCCGTGATGCAGTACCGCGCCAGAAGACCTGCCGAAAACGACAGGACGCGAAACACAAAATACAGCGGCGGGATCAGGGAGAAAAGCACGGAAACCGCCGCGCCGATCATCGCCCACTCCGCGGCAAACAGGATCACGGCATTGGCGATGGGAGAAATCAGGGAAAGCGTATCATAGTGCAGCGCCACCGGAACGAGCGTCATCGCATAGATACAGGCGCTCAGGACGATCGTTTCCGCAATCGCCTGCACCGGTCTGCGGAGAAAATACGGACGCACACGGATCTTCTGCGACAGCCGTCCGGCGAGCGGCGAGGCTAGAATTGCGCCCAGCGCGCCCAGAACGGAGAGCTGCAGCCCGACGTCCCCGGCGCAAAACGGCGAAACAAAGCCCATAATCAAAAGCGATAATCCCAGCGAATTGATCGAATCGGATTGCCAAAAGAACAGCCGGCCGAACAGCAGTGTCAGCAGCATGATTCCGGCGCGGACACAGGACGCGGAAAAGCCCGTGACCGCCATCAGAAACAGTACCAGCACGATCGACGGCAGCACCGCGGCAAATCGCGGCACCCGGCGCCGCTCCAGAAACTGATACAGGAGCATGGAAAACACAGACAGATGAAAGCCGGAGACAGAGAAGATGTGCACAATCCCGCAGTTGCGCATGTGCGCATAAATATCTGCGGGAATGTGCGTCCTGTCGCCCGTCACCAAAGCTGCAAGCACTGCGCCGGCAGGACCGGGCGCCGCCTGCAGCAGCGTGTCGATCGTATAGCGGCGCACTTCGAGCATGCGCGCGAACACATCGGGACGCGCATCCGTCACCGTCAGCTCCTCGACGCCGAACATGCGCAGCCAGACACCGGTTGCATCCGGCGCATCGGACGCATACACCCTTGCCGTAAACGATACCGTCTGCGAGGGCGTCCACTGCATATCCTTCGTGCTCCAGAATCCGATCCGGCAGCGCATCGGCACGCCGTCGACCGAGCGTGTGCGCAGTTCATAATAACAACTCTCTTCGTTGTACTCCCGCGGCAGATCGCAAAGCGACGCCGTGATCCGCACGGATTTTCCGTGCAGTGCGGCAATCGGCCGGAAAACGGTGACCGTGGTGAGCTGCACAAGTGCGCACGCAGCCAATACCGCGCCGAACAGCAGCGGCAGTCTGGCGTGCTTTCGTAAGGTACGCACAAGCAGCGCCGCCGCAAGAAGCAATGCGGACGCACCCGCCAGCGGGATGAGCGCACGCTGCGGCAGGACGCTGAGTACATACAGGGACAGGAAGAATGCGCCGCCCAGTACAGCCATCGGTCTGCGCAATGGGAACACGCCCCTTCCCGGTAAAAATCAGATCAGCCGGCAGGCCACGCAAAGCTGCGGCCGCCCATCAGATGAAAGTGCAGATGCCTGACCGTCTGACCGGCGCTCTCGCCGCAGTTGGACACGATGCGGAAACCGTCGTCCAGACCGAGCTCCTTCGCCAGAGCTGCCGCGACTTCAAAGATATGCGCCACAACCGCGCTGTTTTCCGGTGTGATTTCGGCAGCGGAAGCGATGTGCGCTTTCGGAATCAGCAGCACATGCACCGGCGCCTGCGGGTCGATGTCGTAGAACGCATAGACCTGCTCATCCTCATAGACCTTTTTCGACGGGATCTCTCCCGCAGCGATTTTGCAAAACAGACAATCCATGTTTATTGCCTCCTGTTTTCGGTAGATTATTTCAGCATACCCGCAAGGATGTCCGCCGCCGCTGCCACGGCGTCGGCGAGCTTTGCGGGATCCTTGGCGCCGGCCATAGCGCTGTCCGGCTTGCCGCCGCCCGCGCCGCCTGCGATTTTGGCCGCCTCGCGCACGAGCGTACCGGCATGCGCGCCGGCAGCCACAGCCGTCTTGCCGCAGCCTGCCGCGAGCGAAACCGCGCCCTTTTCATTGACGCCGCCGACCAGCACGACCACATCGTCGCCCTTATCCTTGGCGCTGTTGCACATGCCGCGCAGCTCGTCCGCCGTCACGGTGCCGTCCAGCACCGCCGTGAACAGCCGCACGCAGCCGACTGCCTTCGCCTCGCCGAAGACGCTGCCCGCCTTGATGGCGGAGAGCTCTGCGGAGAGCTTGTCGATCTCTTTATCTTTCTGCCGCAGCTCGCCCATGAGCGAAGAGGCGCGATGCTCCAGCTCGGAGACGTTGCCCAGCTTCATCGCCGCAGCCGTGCGCTGGATGCGCGCGAGATTGTCGTTCAGATAGTCGAGCACGCCCATGCCCGTGACGCCCTCGATGCGGCGCACGCCGGCCGCGACAGACGACTCGGACACGATCTTGAACAGACCGAGCGCGGACGTGTTGTCCACATGCGAACCGCCGCACAGCTCGATGGAAAACTTTTCGTCGTCGGTGACGCTGCCCGTGCAGACCACGCGCACAACGTCGCCGTATTTCTCGCCGAACAGCGCCATGGCGCCGATCTTTTTCGCCTCATCAATGGGCATCTCGGTCTTGGTCACGGGCTCGGCCTTCAGAATCTCCGCATTGACCAGCCGCTCGACCTCACGCAGCTCGTCCGCCGTCATGGCGGAGAAATGCGTAAAGTCAAAGCGCACGGCCTTTTCGTTGACATACTGACCGGCCTGCTCTACGTGCGTACCGAGCACACGGCGCAAAGCCGCCTGCAACAGATGCGCCGCCGTATGGTTGCGCATAATCGCGTGCTTTCTCTCGCTGTCCACGGCAGTGCGCACCGCGGCGCCCGCCGCGATACCGTCGCCTTGCGTGACGCTGCCTGTGTGCAGGAACACGCCGTCATTCGTCTTGGTGCAGTTCGTGACGGTAAAAACCGTGTCGCCCGCCGTAATGGCGCCAACGTCGCCGACCTGACCGCCGCTCTCGGCATAGAAAGCCGTGCGGTCGAGCACCAGCGTGACCTCGGCGCCGTTCTCGGCGTACTCCACGCGCTCGCCGCCGGCAATGATGGTCAGCACTTCGCCGTCGGCCGCAAACGCCGTCTCGCCGGCATATTCCGTCTTGGGCAGACCCTTGGTCACGACGCCCGCATTCTTCCACGCCTCTGCGCCCGCATCCTTGCGTGCGGCGCGCGAACGTGCACGCTGCTCGGCGACCAGCGCGTCAAACGCCGCTTCGTCGACCGTCATACCTTTTTCTTCCAGTATCTCCTTGGTCAGGTCGATCGGGAAGCCGAACGTATCGGACAGCATGAACGCATCCTTGCCGGACAGCGTATCGCCGTCAGCCGATTCGATCATCTGGGAAAGAAGCTGCAGTCCGGCGTCGATCGTGCGGGAGAAGTTCTCCTCCTCGTTGCGAATGACGTTGGTGATAAATTCCTGCTTTTCCACCAGGTTGGGGTAAGCGGTTTCGTTTTCGTGAATCACGGTCGCGCAGACTTCCGACAGGAACGGGCGGTCGATGCCCAGCAAGCGGCCGTGACGCGCAGCGCGGCGCAGCAGGCGGCGCAGCACATAGCCGCGGCCTTCGTTGGACGGCATCACACCGTCGCCGATCATGAATGTTGTGCTGCGGATATGGTCGGTGATCACGCGCAGCGAAACGTCGCTCTTTTCGTTCTCATGGTATTTGACGCCCGCGATCTGCATGATGTGCTTCATGATGTTCTGCACGGTGTCGACCTCGAACAGGTTGTCCACGTTCTGCGCGATGCACGCCAGACGCTCCAGACCCATACCGGTGTCGATATTGCAGTTCTTCAGGCGGGTATAGTTGTTGTTGCCGTCGTTCTCAAACTGGGTAAAGACCAGATTCCAGAACTCGACGTAGCGGTCGCAGTCGCAGCCGACCTTGCAGTCGGGCTTGCCGCAGCCGTACTTCTCGCCGCGGTCGTAGTAGATTTCGGAGCAAGGGCCGCACGGACCTGCGCCGTGCTCCCAGAAGTTGTCCTCCTTGCCCAGACGCACCATGTGATCCTCGGCAACGCCGATCTCTTTCGTCCAGATGTCGTATGCCTCGTCGTCATCCAGATACACGCTGATGAACAGCTTTTCCGGGTCCATCTGCATAACCTTGGTGCAGAACTCCCACGCCCACGCCGTCGCTTCACGCTTGAAATAATCGCCGAAAGAGAAGTTGCCCAGCATCTCAAAATAGGTGCCGTGACGCGCCGTCTTGCCCACGCGCTCGATGTCGGGTGTGCGGATGCACTTCTGGCACGACGTTACACGCACGCACGGCGGCGTCAACTCGCCGGTAAAGTATTTTTTCAGCGGCGCCATGCCTGCGTTGATCAGCAGCAGGCTCTTATCGCCCTGCGGGATGAGGGATGCGCTCGGGAAACGCAGATGCCCCTTGCTCTCGAAGAAAGAAAGATATTTTTCCCGCAGTTCGTTCAATCCTGTCCATTCCATGATGATTCGCTCTCCTATTGAATAAAAATATTAACCCAGTATTTTTCCTGCCACCTGAATGGCTGCGGCCAGTCTGCCCTCGTCGATGTTCAGATCGGCGACCACGCTCATGCGGTACAGCTTGCCGAGCGCACCCGGCAGCTTTTCGCCGCCGAAAGAATCGGTCACGCGGTAGATGATGTAGTGCAGGCTCAGCTCGCCGATGATGTGCGTGTAGCTCATCAGGATCGGCTCCGGTTCGCCTGCTTCCTCCGCCATTTTTTCGGAGCGGTCATACAGCTTGTGCGACGTCGCGCGCATCACAACCAGCTTGGAAAAATAGACCGCGTCGTCGTCGCGGAAATCGACGGTCATGTAGTACGTCCGCCGACCGTCGCGAAGTTCGACAAGGTACACCTTCGAGTGCTCCGCCAGCCGGTCGGAAATCTCCTCGACCTGCTCGTCGCTCAAACGGGTGATCGCCGTAACGCGCTTTTTGCCGACTGCGTCGGGCAGCAGATTCGTCGCATACAGACTCTGCGCAGACGCTGTCTGCGCCTGCTGCACGGCAGCTGCCGACTGCACATCCGACGCCGCATATGCCGGCACCGCAGTGAAGCACAGCAGAATTGCCGTCAGGACAGCAGCGAGCGTGTTGCGTATAGTATTCTTCATCAAACCACTCCTTAAATACAACGGATAATCCCATATGAACACTACACCAATTTACAATCACTATATCATACCATATTGTCATTTTCTTGTCAACTTTTTGAGAAAGAAAAAGAAAGAATCGATCTTCACGGCTTTTTGTGGGATAACGTTTTTGCCTTGATTCTGATTGTGTGCGCCTTTATGGCGCACGGCAGAAATCGTTTTACTGAAAACTCAAAACGCTATTGTTGTCATGAACATTGACCGAAATAGGCCAAGCAAAGGCTCCCTTGTGTAAAGGGAGCTGTCATGCGATAGCATGACTGAGGGATTGTTTTTGCTTTTCAGATAGCGTCTGATGTGACAACCCCTCCGAGCGCCTTTCGGCGCCCACCGTCTCGCCTGCCGGCTCGGTCGGCGCTTCTGCCTGCGG
>JAFSYM010000054.1 GCA_017450005.1 Clostridia bacterium | reverse complement strand
TTCGTGCGTCTGTATAATAGACATGTTCGCAAGCGAACAGATAGCGGGTTTGTGTAATGGTAGCACACCGGACTCTGACTCCGTTTGTGAGGGTTCGAATCCTTCACCCGCTGCCAAAAAAGGAAAAACCGTTCAGCCTCATGGCTGGGCGGTTTTTCTTGTGCTGGCGCGGGATTGCGGGTAATTTTAGTTTGCAAAATACGAATAGAATTTGCAACTTTTGAAAAGTGTTTATTGCCGATAAAAAACGAAAACGGCAATGAAAACGGCAATAAAAAGCGAGGGCTTTAGCTCTCGCTTTTTTCCTTCTCACCATAGAACCCAGCCATCGCTTTTTGGTAGCGCTCTAGTGCTTCCGCCAGCTCTGGGATCAACACAGGCACATTGCTGGTGCTGCTGGCGTTCTTGTTTGTGGCCTTGCGCGCGTAGTGATTGGGCACCGAACAAAAGTTACGCTTTTACAGTTGGTTTCGCCCCATAAAAGATCTTACCATCCCGTAGATTTTTCCGGTATCCGCATTTTATTCCGAAAGTCGGGTCGGGATGGATGCATCTTTTGGCATCGCTACACTCTTCATACCGACTGCAACAATCGAATTCCTTGCTGCCTCGCTCGATAATGGCGCGAAGAACCTCTTGCAGCATGAATTTGTATTTTTCAGCGACCAAATCAAATGTTTTTACTGGGAACTTTGTATATAGTCCTTGGTTGGGATCTGCGGCGCTGCTATAACCGGATGTTGCTTGAAGGGCAGAGGTTGGTACTGCCATATAAACCTTCTTCTTTCCACCCAACTGAGCGACAACCGAGCTTTCCTTAAAAAGAATTGAGTAATAGCCTTTGTTTGACCGGAACCTCAAGTCTGAGCTATCAAGATTATATTCCCACAATATATCAACAAGCGCAGGACGCAATGCCTCAAATGCCTTTTCTTCCGGCGTTACCAATAACGACAGCTGCTCCATACAGCATCCTCCTTTATTTCTCTAACGCAGCCCAAAAATCATATTCGTTTACTATCACAATAGGGTAACCACTTTTGCGCAATTCTACAGCTTTTTCGATTTTTCTTCCATAACATGAGAACGCCCAGCACGGGTTTCCTTCTGCGCCAACGATTAGGTATTTTGTTTTTTTTGTTACGCTGCCAGAGCACTCCCCGTCATGACTATAAATCAGAGCCTCAATATCTTTTCTGCATGCTTTAGCCGATGCGCCTGTAAAACAAAACGTATTCCCTTCAAATATTATTTCTGGATTCTTTGCACAGATACCCGTGACACTATACTGCTCACGGAGTATAATCAATTCTTTTTCATTAAGATTGTAAGAGTCACGCGTATCGACGAATTCTGAGAAAAAGGCCTTCAAAACGTTCCGCTCGTCATCGGTCACAACACCGTCGGCAAGGATTGACGAAAGCAAACTATAAATCTCATCAAATGGGTAAGTATCTTTTAAAATAAAATGGACCTGTAACCATCTATAAAGACCTTTAAGCTCGCTGTCAGTGACTGTGTTGTTTGCCATAATTCCATGGAGAATGCCTTGCAAAGTTTGAATGGAGGATGTGACAAGATCATAATATAGATGAGAATCGACATTGCGGCACAGCCAACGTAAGGCCTCGACTTCATCGTATGTAAGGACATCGTCTTCAAGGGCATCCTCTATCACTGGAAGAATCTCACTAAATGGATGGCGATCTATAAATGGGCGATAAAGGTCATACCAGTTTTTCAACTCCTGCGTTTCCTTTTCGTCAACCATTCCGTCAATAGCAATTCCATCCAGTAAACCGAGAAAGCTGTTTACGGCTTTGTGATGTTCGGCAGGTCCTGTAAACTTACGATACGCTTCAGTTTCCAAATTCATATCCACACCTCATTCCCTGCATACGACGAGCGTCAAACATCGTCGGATGCGGTCTTATTTCGCCGAGCAGGTCCGAGACCGTCACGCTGAGGTCTTTTTATATGAGCCCGATCAAAAACTCCACGAGGAACACCGACGCGCAGCAGGCGATGGCGACGGGGAACAGCCCTGCGCCGAGCCACGCCAGCACGACACCGACGATCAGCGCCGCGATGCCGGCGACGGGATACTGCGCGGCGCTCACAATGGCGGGGAAGGTCATCACCGCCAGCGTGACATAGGGCACATAATAGAGGAACGAGCGGAGGAAGCGGTTTGTGATCTGCCTGCGGATCAGCGTCAGCGGCAGGACGCGGATCAGAAAGCTGACCAGAGCCGCTACGAGGAGATACACATAGATGCTGCGCGTCATGCCGCCTCACCTCCTTCGGCGGGCGCGTCCGCGACCGGGAAGAGCAGCGCGGCGGCCGCCGAGATGGCGACGGTCAAAATGATGACCTTCATGCCGTCGGAGAGCGCGCTGACGAGGGGCAGCACCGAAAAGACGAAGCTGCACGCAAACGAGATCAGTACCAGCGCGGCGACGACGCGGTTCTGCCGTGCGGGCGGGACGATGATGGCGAGGAACATGCCGTAGATCGCCACGCTGAGCGCGCTGACGACGTTTTGGGGCAGGATGTTGCCCGCGACGATCCCGGTCGCCGTACCGGAAGCCCAGAACAGGTCCGCGACGAGAAACGCGCTGTACAGATAAGCGGGAGAGAGCCAGCCCTTGTAGGCGATGCCGAGGCCGAAGATCTCATCCGTGATGCCGAAGCCGATCAGCGGGCGATGGAAAAACGGGGTTTCCGGTGAGATCTTCTGGCTGAGCGCCGCGCTCATCAGCAGGTAACGCATATTCGTGATGAAGATGACGACGGCGACCTCCCAATAGGCGGCATGCGCCGCAATGAGGGAGAAGAGCGCATATTCGCCCGCCGAGGCGTGGTTGAGGAAGCTGGCGATAAAGCCCTGTACGGGGCTCAGCCCCGCGGCCTTGGCGGTGATGCCCAGCGAAAAGGCCACGGCAAAGTAGCCGAGCCCGACGGGCAGACCGTCCCGCGCGCCACGCAGGAGCTTTTGGCGAAGGGTATCAGAGGGCATGGGAATACCTCCGGGTTGTCGGAATCAATCAAAGTGGATCACAGGCTTAACCAGATCGTCCGCGGTGACGTTGGGGTTGTGATAATGCTCGCGGCGCTGCGTGACCGCGCCGATGGAGATGGCCACCTGCGGGCAGAACTGCAGACAGGCGAGACATTGCAGGCAGTCCGTGCCGAACTGCGGACGACCCTCGATCAGGCGGATGTTGTCCTTGGGACATACCTTGACGCAGGTGCCGCAGCTGATGCACATGGAGCTGACGGCGAATTGTTTGGCTTTCTGCTTCGAAAGAGCGGGCCACGCCTTACTTTCCGCCACATTGAGCGGATTCGCCTTCGGCGCTCTTTCTGAGCGCACTTTGGCCTTGACGTCGCGGGCGATGCGCGCCGCTTCCCGCTCCGAGCGGTCCTGCGCGCCCTGCGCCGTCAGCGGCGGGATCATCAGCGTGTGCGGGAACAGCCAGATGCAGGAGCACTGATGCGTCACGACCTGCCAATAG
>JAFSYM010000008.1 GCA_017450005.1 Clostridia bacterium | reverse complement strand
TGAGCGGCATTCAAAATATCGGTCTCGGTGAAAACAGCTTCCATTACCGCAAAGCTTCATAAGAAAGGAAATAATCATGAACCCATTTGCCATTATCGTTATCGTCTTTGTAGCAGCCGCCGCTCTTTTTATCGGATACAAAACCTTGTACACGAAAAAGAACGGGATAGAAACAAGCGCCGTTGTCACCAGAATCACGGAAGATACGCAATCGGATTCGGACGGCATATCGACTTCCTACAACTATTTTGTTCAGTACACCACAGCCGAAGGGCAATCACAGGAAGCTTTGATCTCCAATCCGGGCTTCAAAAGCTTTAAGGTCGGAGAGCAAATCAGGATTAAGTATCTTCCGGAAAAACCCAATGCCGCGGTGTGGATAAAAAAGTAACGGACACCCCGTTTGTGAACCGGTCTCACAGCGTCCGCCAATTCTGCGCGATGTAGACGGAGCGGACGTTGCCGACCCATGAGATATTGTTGTTTCCGACTTTCAGCGTCGGCTATTCGGTGAACCGGATTTTGTCGCCCAGCAAAGAACTGCCGGAATAGGCGTTCATCAGATCGCCGTCGAGCGTGACGCTGTTTGCCACGTCCTTGATCGTATAGGAGCGGTAATTGATGTTCAGGGAGATCGTACCGCTGCCGTAGATCGAAATGTCCGGGACGGACGGATATTCTTCCGGATTCGT
Organism: Clostridia bacterium; assembly: GCA_017450005.1. Taxonomy (GTDB): domain Bacteria; phylum Bacillota; class Clostridia; order Oscillospirales; family Acutalibacteraceae; genus UBA1425. The sequence goes on along the minus strand of JAFSYM010000008.1, from coordinate 6,629 downwards.
CAGCGTAAAATCGGGCGACGTATACTTCTCCGCGTACACACCGTCCTTGCGGTACAGATACGGCTTACACGAGAACGTCAGTTTCGCCCGGCCGACGTTGTGCATCACTTCCTCGATATTGAGCTGTGAAACAAAGACGGCGTAACGGAAATACTCCGGCTGATAAGAATCAAACAGATACCCGTAAACAGCACGCGCACAGAGCCACTGCCGAAGGGCGGCGGCTTTTTCTTTTGTGCCGATAAACGAAACGGTATAACTGACCTCCACATTTTTGTATCGGCCGTGATCGAGAATGACGTCGCCGTCCCGACCGGGAACCTGGATCACTTCAAAATCCCGCTGGGGACCGTTGTAGATAGATTTCTCCTCCACGATCAGACCCATTTCGTAGCTGTAATAGCCGTTGAAGAAGAAGTAACTCATAACGCCCTCCGAAATCTGCAAATTTGTTTCTCTGATTTATGGAAAAACCCGGATTTAAGTCTTGCACTGAAGCAGGAAATGTGCTATACTGAATCTGAGAAATGATCAGTTCTATGCGACACAGATATGTCCATAAAAGGGATTTTTGGTTGATTGTGTGCTATACTTTAGCCATCATAAGCATCTTCGCGCCTGTTTTGAAAGATGAAAATGATTCGAAAAAGCATTGACAGGAGGACAAGATATGAAAATCACAGGCAAAAAAACCGTCAGCTTTTTGCTTTCGCTGCTGATCCTGCTCTCTGTGTTCGGCACCGTGCCGATGTCAGCATCGGCGGCATCGGAAACAGGCAGGCTGGGCAGTTCCGATGTTTACTTTGAATTGACTGATGACGGCACGCTGCGCCTGTACGGCAGAGGTGCGACGCCTGATTATCCGCATGAGGCATACTCAAGTCCGTTTTATGATTATCCCTTTGAAAGAGTAGTTGTGGAAGACGGAATAACAAAACTTGGAAACTGTCTTTTTGCGGAATGTTCGGGGTTTGAAGAGATTTCTCTTCCGCAGTCGCTTCTTGCTGTCGGCGACGTTACCTTCGGCGCTTGTTCAAGTTTAAAAGAAATTACGTTTCCCGCGAGAACAAAAACTTTTGGTTTTGCTGAGTTTATCAGCTGCTCCAGCCTTAAAAAGATTACGTTTGAGGCGAATAGTATCACCTGCTATGGGTTGTACGAAAACTCCCCAAACGGTTTGCTGAACGGTATCAGCGAAGCGAACATTTATCTTTCCATACCTGTAACGGTTACAGAAACCTTTTCGGGCACCGCAACGACGGTCAGCAGCTATGAGGATGCGGCGGCGCTGTTTAACAAAAACGATAATACCGTTTACTGCGTGAACGACAACGCAACGATCAAGTGGAAAAACTCTGACGGCACGGTGCTTGAAACCGATGAGAATGCGACGCAGGGTGAAATTCCAACCTATGACGGCGAAACGCCGACGCAAAAATCGAACGATACCTATTGCTGCGTATTCAACAGCTGGACGCCCGCACCCTTTGCCGTAATGGGCGATATGTCCTATACCGCAACATATACCGTTCAGGGAGAGCATACGTACGGTGAGCCTGAATGGACGTGGGATGAGAGCCACAGCGCGGCAACCGCGAAGTTCACCTGTACGACCGCAGGCTGCGCTTACGATAAAACGGTGCGTGCCGCTGTTACAAGAAAAATTGAGGCTGGCAAGCTTATTGCTGCCGCAACGGTAGAATTTGGCGGTCAGACTTATTCAGACGAGATTTCGGAAGACTATGAAGGCGGCATCGTTATCTTGCTTTCGCAGACGGAGGGCGGTACCGTGGAGGCGGACAGGCTGTCCGTTGTAAATGGCGATACAGTTACTTTGACATTCCAAGCCGACGATACGCATCTGCTTTATGAGTACAATTACAGCAGTTATACTACCGCAGGTGAGAGGATTGGCGGAGGCTCCACGACCACGTATTACAGGCAGGAAAACACGTATGCGCTTACGGTAAGCGACTTTTCGGACAACGCGGACGGATATATCGTGATTACGCCCGTTTATAAAGAGACGCGCCGTATTGTTGACGCCACCGGCGGTGATTTGAAATTCCGCCTTACCTATACCGGCTATAACACTGACAAAGGTATGGTGGGCGAACGCGTATTCGTTTTTCCGAGCGATTATATTTACGATGATAACGAAGGCTGCGTGATTGAAAACGTAACGGTTACGGATAAACAGGGCAACGAGGTGTCTGCATCGGTAAGCAACTATGCTGAATTCACAATGCCGGATTCGGACGTTACGGTTAACGCCGTGCTTTCAACGAAACAGTATATTGTTGAGCAAGAATATGATCCGATACGTGACATTGGCTATATCCGTTTTATCAGCAGCAATAAACTGGCAGAGGGAGAAACTTTCGAGGCTGCGGTTGAATCAAGCGAACCCTATATTATCACAGGATTATATGCCGAGGATAAGGACGGCAACCGTACCGATCTTATGGAATACTACGATTCCGAAACGGGTAAGCTGAAATTCACGATGCCCGCGAAGTCTCTGAAGCTTTACAGAGAACACGGCGTCAGACCCGGTACTTTCCTGATTAACACGGATACAGGCAGTTCTGCTCCATCTATTGGATACATCAACTTCAGCCAGAACGCAAACCACGCATATGCTGAAAAGGATGACGAGGTAACGCTTTCCGTACACTTCTTTAGAAACAACTATGGAGTGTCAACACTGTACTACGTGGACGGCGACGGGCAGCGGGTTGATTTAATGCCTTCTTACAACAAAAAAGACGGTACGTTTACCTTCACTATGCCCGGCAGCGATATTACGCTTTACTACTCCTTCGTGCAGAAGCACAGACTGGTTTTGTCAACGGCAGAAGGCGGAACGGTAAGCTGTAATGCGGAGTATGCAGACGTCGGTGATACGGTAACGCTTACTTTCCAACCGGAAGACGGCTATGTGCTGTATGGCTATGAATACTGTTATTACAACGCAGACGGCAGCGAAGTCGGCGGTGGCGCTCAGGGGGGCTTGTATGTTTACTATTACACCGGCAACAGCTATGACATCACAATACTTGACCGTGGCGACGAAGGCAGCTATATTGTCATTACACCGGTCTTTAAAAGAGCGTACCGCATTACCGATAACACAGGAAGATTGAATTTCCGCTATTTCTACAGCGGTGATAATGTGGAATATGCTATCCCGGGCGAAAGACTCTATGCTTTCCCGGATGATTATATTGACTATACCAGCTCCACCGATGAGGGCTACGCCATCGACAGCATTACGGTCACGGACGCGGACGGCAACGAGGTTGATGTTGGGCTGTACTCGGATGCGCGCTTTACCATGCCCGCATCGGACGTTACCGTGAACGCCGCGATCTCCGATTGGAAATACAAAGTTCACCTCGAATATGATCCCATCCGCGATCACGGCATTGTTCGCGCCATCAGCAGTACGCAGTTAAGAGCGGGCGATACCTTTGAGGGAAAAGTGGAGTCGTTTTATCCATATATGCTCACTGCGTTATATTCCGAGGATAAGGACGGGAACCAAACGGACCTGATTGCCAACGGCTCCTACGATCCCGAAACGGGAATCGTTTCCTTCACCATGCCGGCAAAGCCGCTGACCATTTACAGAGAACACGTCATGAATCCGGATTTCCATTACATTTACCGTGATGAGCAGTCCGATTCATCAGATAAAGGTTATATCAACCGTAACGGCTATAACTATTTGGGCGGCATTACAGGAGAAGAAGTAACCTTAACTGTTACTATGTCGAGTATATATCAGAACTACGGGCTGTCTGTAATGTATTATATGGATAAGGCAGGAAACAAGGTTGACCTTATGCCGAATTACGACAGATTCAACCATACGCTCACATTCACGATGCCCGGCAGCGACATCACGATTTACTACTCCTTTGCGCAAACGCGCAGGGTGATTGTGACACAGGGCGAGGGCGGAACGGTAACCTGTAATGCGGAATACGCGGCCATCGGCGATACGGTAACACTGAACGCCGTCCCTGCGGACGGGTATCTGCTGCAGGCCTTTACCGTAAAGGACGAGAACGGCAGCGACATCACGGTGAATGACAAAGATCAATTTGTCATGCCCGACAGCAATGTAACGATCACGGCTATATTCATAAAGACAAACGATCAGATGTCTGTGTCGATTGATGACCAGATCGCGCTCAATCTTTTGCTCAATCTCGACGTGCGCGGTGTCGGCACGGACGCAGTTTCGATCACACTCAACGGAGAGACGTACGCAGCAGAAGGCACGAAAGTGAACGGCGGCGACTACGACGGACTGTACAAATTCAAGGTCGTTATGGCACCCGCACAGATTGCGGACGAGATCGTTGTGACGATCGGCAGCGGCAATGACGCTGAAGAAATTACAACGTCCATCAAGGACTACTGTAACACTCTGCGCACAGATGCGGCCTATCAGGCGGCGGAATACGCGGATGCGCGCGCACTTGCCAAAGCAACCCTTGAATACGGTCAGGCAGCGAATGACGTGTTCCTTGGCGGCAAGGATGAGATTGCGGACATCAGCGCGCTTTCCCCGGCAGCCGCGCAGAACGCTGCGGCAGTGTTCACCGACGGCACGGGCAAAGTCACCGGCGCATCGTTCATGGCGCTGACGAAGCCGGAGTTCCGTTTCTATACAGCGGGCATCACCGAACAGCAGGGCTATGACTATAATCAGGCAGGCGTCACCGCAGCCATGGACGGCGGCAGCGACAAACTGACCGCACGCTTCGTCAAGAAAGCGGACGGCAGCGTCCTGCTCGAAGTCACCGGCGTGACCGCCGAGAACATGGACAAGACGATCACCGTAACCATCAAGGGGCTTGGAACGATCACCTTCAACGGCAACGCGTTCGCAAAAGCCATGGCAAAGAGCAGCAATGCCGCGCAGCAGAACCTCGGCGCAGCGCTCTATAACTACGGCGCGGCGGCCAACGCCTGCTTTGCACAGCACTAAGGAGGGACGACGATGAAAAAGGCATACGCAAAACCCGCACTGAACGTGGAAGCGTTCGACGTGGAAGACGTCATCACCGCGTCCGCTCCCGGTAACAATCTGTATACGGTCGGCGATGGCTTCGAGAACCCGATTGATCTGGGCAACCTCAGCAGCGCGCCCGGACAGGATTAACCTGAACTAACCAACAGCATCCGGATAGGCTTCGTTCTGTCCGGATGCTTAGCACATTTAAGGCAACACCGCACACCCCAATTGTGCGGCTTTGCCTCAAGGAGGGACAGCAATGACCGCTACCTGCCGCAAATGCGGATATGAACTGACGGTGGAATCGCAAACCGTTGCCTCGGTCTGTCCGCGCTGCGGACGGCTGATGCTCGCGCCGAAGGACGCAAACAGCCGGCAGACGCAAGAGGCGCTGCACGAAAACTTTCTGGAAATGCAGGCGCAGCAGAAAAAGTACAAACGCAAGCGCCGCGTGATCGCGCTGGTCTTGACCGCGGTGATCGTTCTCGGCGCGGGAACCGCTGCACTCGCCGTACTGCACAGCCGTCAGGCACGGTATACCGCCGCCGCAGACGCACTCAAGCAGGGCGATCCCTATGCGGCGTACGCACAGTTTGACGCGCTGGGCGAGTATCAGGATGCGCCCGCGCAGCGCAAAAAGGCGCTGGAGCAGTTTCTGACAACAGTACAAACCGGGGACTGCATCTCCTTCGGCAGCTTTGAACAGGACGGAAACACCCAAAACGGTCAGGAGACGCTGGAGTGGATCGTTCTGTCCGTCAAGGAACCGTATGTGCTGCTGCTGAGCAAAAACGTGCTCGATATACAGCCGTTTTCCGAGACGGACTCCGCCGCGTGGAACGACAGCGCGCTGCGCCGTTGGCTGAACGCGGACTTCTTCGCCGATGCGTTCACACCGAAGCAACAAGAGCGGATTCTGCTGGCCAAACGCAAGGACGCAAAGGGCAACGAGACGGCGGAGCGCCTTTTAGCACTCAGCGCCGCAGCTGTGGACGCGTACCTTGCGCCGGACGATCCGCATCGTCCGGGCGTCTGCACAGCGTATGCCGCCGCGAAGGCGGACGGCGTGACGGCAGGCAAGGCTGTCGCGTGGTGGCTGCGCACACCGGGCACGGAATCGGGCTGCACGGCTGTCGTCAACGCGCAGGGTGAAACGAACGCCGCCGGCATTCCTGCCGATTCTGCCGCCGTGGGCGTGCGCCCCGCCTTCTGGCTGCATTTGTCCTAAGGAAGTACTGAATCCATCCGATGCACACGACGAAACGCAAATAAACGACTTCGGAGCAAGGCGCAAAAACCTTGCTCCTTTGCTTTTTCAAAATGCCGCCGCCTTTCTGTTCATTTTGGATGCGAGGATTACGGACAGTTCATCTGCCAGTTCGTTGATGTCTTCCGCCCTGTAGTTATGGAAGTTCTCAATATTGAGTGTGAGCGTTATGCCGCCGCCCGAACCGGGCATGACCTCCGGCGTACCGCGCACGTTGGCGGAAACGTCGAAGTCGGTCGGGATCGCGTCGGCCATGTCCTTGGAAACATCCCGCATCGCGTCCTCGAAGCCGACGCCTACGCCGAGACCGAGGTTCTTACCGATTTCGTCCGC
>JAFSYM010000053.1 GCA_017450005.1 Clostridia bacterium | reverse complement strand
GCTTACGGGATGGGCGCAGTTCTGCTGACGCTGATCCTCGTGCGGTTTCAGAATGCATCCGGTTGGAAAATCTTTTTGGTCTCCTTCCTGAGCGGTTCCGTAACCGAGTATATCTGTTCTCTCGGACAGGAAATCTGTTTCGGATCAGTTGCATGGGATTACAGCGACCTTCCGCTGAACATCAACGGCAGAGTTTGTCTTCTGTATTCCCTCTTTTGGGGCGTGATCGGTCTCGGCTGGGTCAAACTCATTATGCCCTTACTAAACAAGCTGTTTGATAAGATACATATTCCTTTTGAACGCGTGTTGGTTACGGCGTTCCTCGTATTTTTCATTTTTGACGCGCTGCTCTCTGCTGCAGCCGCCGTGCGCATGGATCGGCGGGAAGCAGGCATTCAGCCGACAAACCGGATCGAAGTGTTTTTGGATACGCACTTTGACGATGATACAATGAAAAAAATCTACGCCAATTCAAAAAGCGTCGATTGAAAAGAGGGACGGCATAAACGATGAAGAAGAAAAACCGATTGTACATCAAAGTGATCGTTGCGCTATGCGGCATTACGCTGACGATCTCCGTTCTGTTTCTGACGCCGCTGTGGGGAAGTGCGATTCTGGTGAGCTTCCTTTCGGCGCTCTGCTGTTGGGAACTTTGCGTTCCAACGGGAGTCGTTCAAGAGAAACCGCTCATTGTCTTTGGAACAGTCGTTGCGGTTTTGGTTCCGTGGCTGTGGTATTTTCAAATACAGGCTGCGGTGCTGCCGCTGATTGTTCTGCTGCTTCTTACGGCTGTGTTTTTATATTATGCCGTAACAGATCATCCCGACGTCGAGAAGATCGGATATATCGTACTTGTTTCCGTCGTGTTTCCCGCTATGTTCTCATTGCTGCTGCCGATCCTTGCGGATGACGACGGAAAAAGGTTTATCCTCCTGCCGTTTACAGCCGCTTGGAGCACAGATACCGGCGCGCAGCTGTTCGGCAGAACGCTGGGCAAACATAAACTCGCGCCGAAGATCAGCCCGAATAAAACGGTGGAGGGGCTCTTCGGAGGGCTTCTGTCCGGCGTTTTGGGAACGGCGATCTATGCGCTTGTGCTGCACTGTATGCATCTTGATCCGCCTGTCGTCAGCATGCTGGTTGTCGGCTTGCTTGCGGCGGGGTTTGCGACCGTGGGAGACCTGTTCTTTTCCTTTATCAAACGTGCATACGGCATTAAAGATTTCAGTTCTCTGATGCCGGAGCACGGCGGTGTGATGGATCGCTTCGACAGTGTCGTTTTCGTTATTCCGCTGTTTTATGTCTTTTTGCGGCTCATGTCTGTCATGTAACACAGTTGTTCAAATCAAAAAGGCTGCCGAACCTGACTTTTGTCAAGATCAGCAGCCTTTTTATTCCGGCAGCACAACGGTAAAAACAGTTTTTCCGTTTCCACTTTCAGCGGTAATCTGTCCGTCATGCAGCGCCACGATTTTTTTGACGACGGCAAGCCCGATCCCGTTTCCTTCTGTGCTGTGCGATTCATCTGCCTGATAGAACTTGTTGAAGATATACGGCAGTGCTTCTTGCGGAATCGCCTGTCCTGTATTCGTAACACTGATGTTCAGCATGCCCTTCTCCCGTATAATGGAAACGCGGAATGCACAGTCCGGTTCCGAAAATTTGATCGCGTTATCCAGAAGATTGATCCATACCTGCCGCAGCAGATCCTCGTTGGCGCAGATAGTGTATTCCTCAAACAGCAGTTCAGGTTCCAGCCTCTTTTTCGTCCACTTGTTTTCGAGCAGCAGCACGCAGTTCCGAATCTGTTCCGAAAGGTTGTATTCCGCTGTTTTGCCCGGATGCGTTTGATTTTCGATCTTTGTCAAATCCAGAATGCCGGTCGCCATATCCGCAAGCCGCAATGATTCCTCCTCGATAATATCCACATATTCCGCCTGTTGTTCCGCCGTCAGGTTCCCGTGCTTCAGGAGCTTGGTAAATCCCGCAATGGAAACAATGGGTGTTTTGAATTCATGCGAAAAATTGTTGATAAAATCAGAGCGCAGAATCTCGGTTTTGTCCAACTGCTCCGCCATTTGATTGAAGCTGTCTGTCAATTCCACAATGGTGGAATGGCGGCTGAGCAGATTCCCCGTTTCGATCCGCGCCTTATAATCCCCGGCAGCCAGACAGTTGATCGTATTGATGATTTTATTGATCGGACGCGTGAGGATGCGGCTGAGTAAAAAGGACACGCCCGCGCCGACCAAAAGACAGAACAGGATAAACAGAAAAAGGAGAAGCGCGCTGTTGACCTTAACAGAGGAAACGATGGAAAGCGCATCCGTTTTTACAAGCACGATCACGATCGCAGCCATCAGCAGCAGGAATAATAAAATGATAGCAAAGGTCACCCCCGCGAACAAAAGGGTCAGTGCAATGCGGGAATTGCGTTCCTCTTTTTTGCTCATTCGTTTTTCACCGCCTTATAACCCAGACCGCGCACGGATTCGATCGTGAAGGCGTTCCAGCCTTCAAAACGTTTGCGTAATCTGCCAATATGTACCGTTACCGTTTCCCAGCCTGTTTCGCTGTCCAGCCCCCAGATCTCATCCATCAACTGAATGCGTGTAAAAATCTTACCCGGAAATGAAAGGAGTTTGTAAAGAAGAAGAAACTCCTTTTGCGGCAATTCCTGCCGCTCTCCGGTCGATGCATCTGTCACGGTAAAACTGTCGTAATCCAGCGTAACGCTGCCAATCACAATCTTTCGCTCGCTTGTGATCTTTGCACGACGCAGCAGCGCTTTTATGCGTAAAAGCAGCTCGGTTTCATCAATCGGTTTTGTCATATAATCGTCCGTTCCGGCCAAAAAACCGCGGTGTTTGTCCTCCGGCAACTGCTTAGCAGTCAGCATCAGAACAGGCATATACGGATTTTGCTCCCGCAGAAGCGTAATAAACGCATAGCCGTCCATTTTGGGCATCATGATGTCCAAAATAATAAGATCGATGTGTGTTTGATCCAGAACTTTTAATGCGTCTTCCCCGTTTTCGGCTGTTGAAACAGAGTAGTTTTCTGTTTCCAGCACGGCCGTCAGCAATCGCCTTATATTCTTGTCGTCGTCGACAATCAGAATATGAAACATCTGCGTTTCTCCAATCCTTTCAAGTTTTTTGTGTATGTTAAAGATAATAGCACATCAATCTAAACACAATATAAACAGCCTGTCCTGCCGATAGACCTTCCCATGGATGGGTTTTCATATTACCACTTTTCTTTAATCAGCGCAAGTCGATTTCGACCCGATCCGGGAATCCTTGTTGTTACAGACCTTAACACGCCCGCAAAAACTGCAAAAAAACCGCCAAGTCAAGCAGTACACCTGACCTGACGGGTTCTATATGTCCTTATTTACTTCTCCGGTAGTTCCAGCACCTGTCCGGTGTACAGCACGTTGCTCTTTAGGCCCGACGGTTTTACATTCTGAGCAAATACCATTGCGTAACCGTTACTTAGCAAAGCACATATCCACTTTCACTCCGCTGTCCGTCTTCACAAAATGCAGAAACTGCATATGGTTTTCAGCTTCTTTTTCTCCATTTTCATTTGTAACAGAACTCCAAAAGTGAATAGCCGCCCAATCTTCGCTAATCAGAATATTGTTGATTCGTACGCGCTGGCTTGTTTCGAGCTTCGGCCGCATGGCGTCCTTCAGACCGCCCAAATCATACTGTGTTCCGCGATAATCATATTGCACATCTTCCGTATAGAACTGATCCGCCCAAGCGCTCCATGCGCCAAAGCCACTATTCCAGTTTTCAAAATCCTTCAAGATCGCGTCTTTCATCTGTTCTCCAAGAGGCGTGTCAATTATGAGGTCTTTTTCTCGCCTGAAAACATCGGCAGTTCGCAAAAGGATGTTTTAGAAAACATTCTGGCTGTTATTGCCCAAAACCGAAGTATCGCGCTTATGTTGGCCAAAAACGGCGCAGATCAGTTTTTGCAGCATATACACAACATGGTTTCAGATTTCGTGATAAAAAGATGGGAAATTGGATCGGACGGTGAACGCCTTGCCGCAGACAGGGCAGATGCGGTTATACGCTGTCCGAACAGTATGATTGGCGTGCCACCACTTGTTGTAGCAGTGTCGACTGCAAAATCGTTTCTCTTTCCCGTTTGGATTCATCTGGATTGGAGCGCCGCACGTCAGGCAGAGAACGCCTGTGTTCGTTTTTGTGTCTGTATTCTTTTCGCGGCTGCATATTGTTTTAATGGTCCCAACAGGAATACTAAGCTCCTTCGCAATCGTTGCATACGATTTTCCGTTTTTCCTCATTGTGAGAATCGTTCTTTTTTCCATATCCGTCATGGAAAAACCACTCCCTTCACTTTTTAGTGGTCGAAAACGGCAAAAATTAACCCCCTGTTTTCAAATTTATAGACCGCAAGAAGTGAAACCTTTTTTGAAACCCCCTGAACCCCCTTGAAACCGGTTTCATTTTTCCGTGAAACATTTTCTGACACAAATAAAAAAAGCGCAGAAAAGCCTCAAGTTGTGCTCTTCTGCGCCGTAAAAAGTATTCAGTTCGAACCGCTAATGTGTCGCAATTCCTTATATATCAACGATTTAGACACAAATAGCCGGAACAACTACATCGTATCAAAATAGTCGTTCCGGCGTGGCAAGGTTTGGTTATTTGGATACAATGCAACCTTTTTCCGTGAAACTTTGCACGATATGGCAAACCTTTGCACGATGAATCCAAATTCTTTGCACGATAGCCTTTTCGCATTTGCGCTATATAAAATTATCGCTCTGATTTTCACCGAAATTTGTGCATATTGACGAAATCGTCCCCGAAAATGGACATTTGAATTTAGCTCCAGACCTGGAATGCGGACAGGCAATATAGCACCAATCCCATTGTGTAGACAGTGAATTTCGCACGATCCCGGAATGTGGACAGTGAGTTTTGCTCAATCCCGTGATGAGGACAGCGAATTTTGCCCGGCCTTATAATGCGGATAACGAAAATAGAACCGCACGCCGATCAGATTCCAACCGTCGAAAAGATAACGACGCAGAATATGGATACAAATGCATCCTTTTACGCAAAGCTTTTCGATCTACTTGCGCACTTTGCAAACTGAATCACATTGGATTTGCATAAACCAATCTGACTTTGCAATAAACAACGTACTTTTGCGCCGGTTCGGCTGCTGTGGAATAGTCGGGTTTTAATAAACGATCGCGTAATGATCGCCGGTCTCGAGGTGCATTTTCGCGTGCAGATCGCTGAACGCGACCTTGACGGACAGGTCGAGGATGTCCGTTTCGGCAAACGTGATATCCGTCATGCGCTGCGATGCTTTGTCGATGGTGCAGGTGATGCTGCCGTTGACGCCGTTGATCTTCACCTGTTCAAACGTCACGGTCGGGATGCTGATGTCGTCGAACGTCGACGCGGACACGGTGTTGAACACGCCCGCGTACCCTTCGCCCTTCCCGGGATTGGTGATCGCGTCGTTCTTCAGGACGATGCGCACAGTGTAGGTGTCGCCGTTGTCCGTACAGGTTGCGGTTTTGACCATGCCGGGCGTCATTTTGGAGGAATAGTCCGTGCCGCCGACGGGGAAACCGAGGTTGAAGTCGTCACGCGTCGTCCAGACTTCCGCCTTGTCCGAGTCCTTGACAAATTGCTTGATCGCCGCTTCGCCGAGCTTCTGGATGCCGGAATTGAGTTCGAGCGTTTCGGTCGGGATCTTCGCGTGGTGGTAGGTGCGGGTGATCTGCTTCGCCTCGGGTTTTACCTTGTTGACGGCGGCGTTGTAGAGTGCCACAATATCCTCCACGCTCTGCGGCGTTTCCGCTTCTGTCGCGTTTTCCGTGTTTTCCTCCTCAGCCGCTTCGGTCACCGTTTCGTCCGGCACAGTTTCGGCTTGCGCTGCGGTTTCTTGAAGCATGGGCGTTTCTTCCGGCACGGTTTCGTTTTCCGTCGTTTTGACGTCGGCGGTCGTATCCTGTGCGGCAGGTTCCGCCTTCTTGCCGCAGGCGGTCAGCGCCGTAAGAACAAGGATGGCGATCGTCAGTGTAATTGCAAGTTTTTTCATTTTATTCGTTCCCCTTTTCAAAACAATACGTTCCCGCTTGGACGGTCTCTTCCGTGCCGCCGATGCGGATCTGCGCCGTGCAGTTCGGCGGGATCTCGATCTCGTACCGGTATCCGTTCTCCGTTTTTGTCCATTTGCTTCTGACCGTGCCGTAGACGCTTTTGTACGCCGCTTCGGCAAAGGTGAAGTGTCCGCCGGGTTTGGGCGCAATGACGAAACGGTTCTCGCCCGCGACCTGTATGCCGCACATCTCCCGGAACAGCCATTCGACCGCGGCGCCCTTCGAGTAGTGGTTCAGACTGCCGATGCCGCCGGAGGTTGAGTTCGGCCCTTCCCACGCTTCCCAGATCGTATTCGCGCCCGCTTTCGGCATGGAGAGCCATCCGGGGATCTCCTCGTTTTCCAGAAGGCGGTAAGCGTATTCAATATCCATATCCGCCAGAACGTAAAGGATCAGCGGCGTCGAGAGAAATCCCGTGCCGAGCCGCCAACCGTAGCGGTCGAGTGCGTCAAGCAGTCGCTTTTTCACGTATGCCGTCTGCCGGTCGTCCAGCAGACCAAAGTACAGCGGACGTACAAGTTTTGCCTGACGGTCGGTGTCAAGGGAAAACTTCTTCGTGTCGACCAGCTTTTGATAGCCTTTCCGCACCTTTTGTGCATAGCGGGTAAAGCGTTTCACGTCGCAGGGCTTGTGGAGAATATCGGCGATCTCCGCCATCACTTCGAGCAGATAGACAATATATGCCGTCGTTTCCTCCGGGTGCGGTGCGACAAAATCGGAGACGGAGAACGCCTTGACGTCCGCCGGTTCCGCCCACTCGCCGTAGGACTGCCCGTAGTTGGAAATCGAAAACGCATAGCGGGGGGCGACGCCTGTCGGCACCGCCGTCGGATACCACTTGCCGAGCGTTTTGATCTTGTATTCCGTAAAGCGCCACATCCGGTCGTAATAGGCGGACAGAATCCGCGTGTCGCCGAACATTTTAAACAGCCGGTACGGAATCAGCACGCCCGCGTCCGACCAGCCCGCGGAACCGTCCATCGGGCTCATGTAGAAGTCGATGCCGCCGGTCGGAACAATCTGTGTAAAGCAGCCGTTTCTGTGCTGCGCGTCGCAGACGTCGTTCTCGTATTTGCGTGCAAACGGCAGATAGTTGAACAGATAGCTTGCCGTGTTCACGAAGATCTGCGCGTCGCCGAGCCATCCGTGGCGTTCTCGGGTGGGGCAATCCGTGGGCAGATCCGCCGAGTTGTTCTTCGCCGACCAGCGCGTGGCGTCCACAAATTGATTCAGCAGTGCATTGGACGAGCGGAAGAAGCCCGTCTCCTCTATGTCGGAGTATACGGCGATTGCCGTAAAATCCTCGGCGTTTATTTCCAAATCCGTCTCAATCTCGGCATACTGAAAGCCGAAGATTGCAAACTGCGTTTTGTATTCGTTCACGCCGTCCTTGCAAATGTATTCGATCTTTTGCAGGGGCGTCGTTTTTTTCTTGTTGGACAGTTGGATGTTCTTCTGCCAGAGTTCGCCGTCCTTGAGCATCTCGCCGAACCGCAGCGTGATTTTCTGCCCCGCTTCGGCGTTCACGCGGAATGCAATATACCCTGCCATATTCTGCCCGAAGTCGAGGATTTTCCTGCCGCTCGGCGTTTCGGTCAGCGTACCCTTGAACGTCTCCTTTTCGGCGATCGGCACGTTGTTGGACGCAGTCGGCACGACGTTGTGCGTTGTCACTTTTGCATGTCCGCTGTAGGCCGGCGTCCTGCGTGCGTCGACGATCTCGCCGTCCTTGTTGTCGGCAAAGCGGATCGCGCCGTCGTTCGACCAGCGCCACGTTTCATCCGTGACGATGCGCTCTGTTCTGCCGTCCGTGTACGTGACTTCAATCTGTGCCAGCAGTTTGGTTTCGGTTCCGTATTGGTTCGTCAGTCCCCACGCGCCGACCGAGCCGCGATACCAGCCGTCCGCCAGTTCAACTGTGATTGTGTTGCTTTCTTCCAAATATTCCGTTACGTCGTAGGTCTGATACTGCACGCGCTTGCGGTAATCCGTCACGCCGGGCGCAAGCGGCATGGATATGCACGTTCCGTTGAGCTGCGCCGCATACAGTCCGCAGGCGGTCATATATAGTCGTGCCGACGCGACGTCGCCTGAAAGTGCGAATTCTTTTTGGAAGCAGTCGACAGGATAGCGGTTCCTCTTATTGACTTTGTAGTTGCCCATGATCCACTTCGCCTGCCACTCGTCGATCCCCATTTCAAAGAATGCCGGCTCCGACCAGTCGCCCTCTGTATCGTTTTCGTCCCAAAGCTGAATACGGAAGGTCACACGCTCGCCCGCTTCGAGCGGGAGCGGATACTTCGCGTGCATACGGCTGCCACGCACCTTGCCGCTGTCCCATTGTTCGCTGACGATGCGGTACGCCGTCTGGCGAACGCCGCTGTCGCAGTTCCAAAAAATGCGCGGCTTGCGGACGTCGATCCCGATGGGATTCACAAGGTATTCCGTATGGATATTACACGCTTTCATGTTCACTCTCCGTTTCGTGTCTTGCTTTGATCTCCTCCTGTTCCTGCGGGAGGTTCTTTTCGACGTTCAGGAAAAACAGAATCACAACCAATGCGATTCCGGTAAACACTTCCAGACCGACGAACGCGAAGGAGATCACCCACGACACGGTGTGCGGCTGCTGCATAGCGACCGTCAGCACGCCGTCCGACGCAGGCTTCAGTTGTTCGAGCGCGAGCTGCGGCGTCCAGCCATTTGCGGCGAGCTTGCTCGTCGCGTCCGCAACGCTTTCGGCGGTGATCGGCGCGATGTAGCCCGCTTTGGCAAGCATCCAGTTGAATACGCCGGTCATGATGCCGACCATCGCCACCGCGATGATGTTGTAGATCGACATTGCCGCGCCGTCCATGCGCAGATCCTTTTTCCATTCGAGATGGTCGAGGCAGTCCGCAAACAGCGCCATGAACACGTATGCGCACGGCAGACCGCCGATATTCTTGATGAACTGCCCCACGAGCACGATCACTAAATTGTGCGGAAACAGCCAGCAGATCAGACTGCCGACCGCATAGAAAACGAAGCCGACCATTGTGACGTTGCGCTTGCCGAACTTCTTCGCCAACGGCCACACGGCAAAGATGCCGATGCCCATCGGGATGCCGCCGATCACGGAAACGAGCATCTGCGTAATGCCGTCGTTGTAGGTGCCGAGCACGTAGTTGCAGTAGTACACAAGCCCGAGATTTTTGAGCGTCATGCCGACGGTATAGATCAGGAAATAGGCGTACATCAGCACCATGTACTTATCCGTGAACAAGATCTTCATCTGCCTGCCGAACGGCAACTTCGTCTCCTCACCTGCGGCAGCAGTTTCCTCGGTGACGCGCTCTTTCGTGAAGTAGTATTCAAGCAGCGTCAGCGGCAGCGCGAGGATCGAGAGGATCGACATGAGCGTGATCCATTTCGATTTGTCCACGCCGATCATCGGCATGATGACCATCGGGAACACGAGCGCAACCAGAATGCCGCTCATCATGATCGTCGTGATCTGATTGAAAACGGAAAGTCCCCCTCTTGCCGTGCTGTCGCGCGTGGAGAGCGGCGTCATCAACCCGTGGCTCATGTTGAAGATCGTGTACGCAAAGGAATAGAACAGGTTGTAGGAGATCATCACCCACAGCGCCTTGACCGTATCGTTCGATTCCGGCACGGTGAACAGCAGGATGCCCGTGATCGGCACAAGGAATGCCGACAGAAACAGCCACGGACGCGCCTTGCCTTCGCTCGTCTTCGTGCGGTCGATGACCTGTCCCATGACGACGTTCGTGACCGCGTCGAGAATTTTGGACACGATCGGGAACACGGTCAGGAACACGCCGCCCCACAGCGGCGTCAGGTTCAGAACGTCCGTGTAGTAGACGTTCAGGTACGTCGCGAGCACGGCGTTCAGCAGCAGCGCCCCGGCAGGTCCCACCAGATAGCCGAGCCACTTCTCGCTTTTCGTCACCGTTTCGCTTCGCACACGGCTTTTAAGCAGCGGACTGTCGAACAGTTTCATGATAAAACCCCACTTTCACTGGATCGGTTTTTAATTCGTTCGGTGATTACGATGCAATCAAATCTGCATGACGTATCAGAATTTCCTTTGCGGTTCCGACTTGATGATCAAATTCAAACATGCTCATGCTGTACCATCCTTCAAAATCCGGCGCCCAGTAACGAATGCCGGCAAGTCCGTGTGTTTTTCCCCACGCGATAACATCGGCGTACAATTCTGCCTGTCCCTGTTGGTCTTTTTTGTATCCGGCCAGCTTCTTGTTCCAGCCGGAAAACGGTCCTTCCATCTCTCCGGAAGGATAGGAGAATTCGCCGACAAAGACCGGTAGGCCGCATTTTTTGTTGATGGCGGTCACTGTCTTTTTGAACAGCACTTTCTTGTTTAGATACAAGGACGGCGCACTGGGATAGTAACTGATTCCTGCAACATCCATCTCGTAACCGTACCGTTTCATATAATTAAAGAATGCCGCGCAGCCGCCAGGAGTTGCAACAACAGTCGCGATATGTGTGGAAAACTTCACATCGGTCGCGTCCAGTCCCAGTTTTTCATAAGCAGACAGGATTCCGGATCGAACGGCAGCATACGCCTTCGCATCATATTGCCAAAGATTCTTTTCCAGCCATTTAACGCCAAACGTCGGGAGCAGATAACGCATAAAGGATGGCATTTTCTCCAGCTTCGGATTGACGGCGGTCTTAAGACCGAGGCTGATACCTGCAAAACCGAAATTTGCTTCATTTCCCAAGTTCCAGTTTTTCACCGTACATCCGGTGGAAAGGATTGCCTCACCCACAAATGCGCCGTAGGATTCCAACACCGTGCAGATTTCATCCAGTGTCAGTTCAGACCAATCCTTGCCGTGCTGCAGCGCATAAATTTCAGGGTATTCCTCGAAGCGCGGAGCCTGCTGGGTTTCCATATCCATATATGTGTAAGCACACATAATTTCCGGATTGATCGGAATCTCCAGTTTCGCTGCAATTCTGCAAAGCGCAATACCCTGATCAAATGTGTGCACGTTCGCGTTGGAATCCGGCACGCCGTCTGTGGTGTCTTCACTTGTCACGTGCCGTTTTGTTGCGATTCGCGCATACATTTCCGTAGAGCCGAGTTCGCGATAGATTGACTGAAGCTCCTCAGGCGTAGACGCCGTTTTGTTTCCCACCTTAAACGTATAGCCCCGCGCAAACTGCGGCAGCGAAAATGGGCTTAAAGAGAGCGCATAGCGGAATTCTTCAGCGGCATTCTCTGCCGGTACATAATTGCTGTCAAAGTAGACAAACTGATTCCACATCAGCATGAGAATCAAGACCGCCATCAACGCAGCTATGACGGATAGAACTTTTTTCTTGCCCGCTTTTCTTCTTTTCATGCTCTGATCACCTCACTTGACAAAAACTACTCTCTGTGTTATGATTCTATTATACAGACATTGTGTCGGAGTTGCAATCATCAGTTTTGTTTATTTTGGCTATTAAACCGACAAACAGAGTGGAAAGTGACGGGATAAAGCATGAACGTAAAAGACAATCAGCGCGCGCGTCTGTCCAAAAAGATGTTTCAGAACGCAATGCTGGAGCTGCTGGAAGAGAAAAACGGGATCGAAAAAATCTCGGCGCGGGAGCTTTGCACGAGAGCGGAGCTGAACCGCTCCACCTTCTACGCGCATTACACCGAGCCGAGAGAGGTGCTGTTGGAGGCCGAGGAAGAAACATTGACCGAAACGTCGGAATACATCCGCAAAATCGGCGCCGAGCAGACCGGCGGCGGACAGGAATACCTCGCGGCGTTTTTTCGCTACATCCGCGACAACGGCAGGACGTTCCGCGTGCTGCTCGTTACCGCGGCCGATCCGGAGTTCAAAAGCCGTTTCATGCAGATCTCGCTCATGCAGCTCTTCACGCATTTGCGGCTTACCATGGACGCGGACAAGCAGCAGTATATCCTCGCCTATCTCCTGAACGGCAGCTTCGGCGTCATCACGCAGTGGATCTGCGCCGACTATGCCGCCTCCGTTTCCGACATCGTCGACCTACTGCTGACGCTCAATCGCTGCGCCCTGTCCGAACTGGCAGTATAAGATCGCCCCGGATAGGTGATCAGAAGCCATGTGCCGATTAACCACCATATCATAAAAACAGAAAAGCCCGCCAAGTCAAGCGACCTGACGGGAACGATTGAACCTATTCACTTTTCCGGGATCTGCAGCACCTGCCCGGACATCAGAACGTTGCTTTTGAGCCCGTTCAGCTTCACGATTTCGGCGTTTACTAATAGAAGCAAGAAATAAAGTGTTGTGTTATAATCCCCTCAAGGAGGATTGATAGCATGTGCAAAAAATATTCTGTAGAAGAAAAGAAAAAAGTCGTATCACTTTTCTTTGACGGCATACCCGTATCGCAGCTGACCTCGGACACGGGCATCCCGAAAAGTACAATATACCGTTGGATCCGGGAATCAAAAGCCGAAGAAGGCAATTCAAGCATCTATTCGCCCCTGAATTACTATATGCTTGAGAAGAAATACAAAAAGCTTCAGAGCATTATAGAAATTCTGCAAAAGGTGAACTGTAAACCGACCGATCCGCTTTCGATTAAGCTGCCGGAAATGGAGTCACTGTACGGACAATACAGCGTGCATACGCTCTGTGAGGCACTTTGTGTTTCGCGCGGCACCTTTTACAACCCCGTCCTTCGCCGCAAATCATCCGGCAAATGGTACGAAATCCGGCGAGAAGAATTCCGGGAACGTATCCGGCAGATTTATGATGAAAGCAACCAGGTCCTGGGACCCAAAAGATATGCGCTGTCTTGGAGGATCAGGGGCATCCCACCTCTGTCAGACTTGTCAGAGAGTTGATGAAGGACATGGGACTGACCAGTGTCCGGCAAGGCGCCAAGGGCGAATACGAAAAAGAGCAGTGCGGATTCAAAAACCATGTGCAGCGTCAGTTTGATCCGCAGCAGCCAAATGAGGTCTGGGTCAGCGATATAACCTATTACAAATTCAACAACAAGAATTACTATATCTGCGTCATACTGGATTTGTTTTCCAGACGTGTTATCGCCTATAGGATCAGCACAAAAAACAGTACCCAATTGACGAAAAAAACGCTCAAAGTTGCCTATGAGACCAGAAAACCAACGTCGCAGCTGATCTTCCATTCGGACAGAGGCAGCAACTATTGTTCAAAATCATTTCGCGACTTTGTACAGAAACTGAACATAATGCAGTCGTTCTCGCAGCCGCACACCCCGCACGATAACGCGGTGATGGAATCCTTCTTTTCAAACCTGAAGAAAGAAGAACTGTATAGAACAAAGTACCGCTCAGAACGAGATTTCCGAGCGGCTGTTGATCGTTATATTGTGTTCTATAATGAAAAGCGTCCGCATCACTACAACGCGAACAAGACACCGGCGAGACGGGAGTCGGAGTTCTATCAACGGCAGGAATCTCTACGGATGAGATGAGAAATTCTCATTTGAGCATCCGGAAAACGTTGATAGTGAACGAATTATCATCCATGTAACCGATTCGTCAGGGTTCAATTCGTAACATTTTTTGTTTTTCTTCTCACGTTTTAGGAGTTTTCGGTTTTCGATTCTCATTTGAGTGAAAAGATAGACACCCTGAAAACCCTTATATATCAACGAATAAATGAGATGGCCTGTTGCATTCCCACTTGATGGGGTTCAAATCGCAACAGGCCAACCACGTGGTGCGGATAACAGGGGTCGAACCTGCACGGGGGGTGCCCACCGGATCCTAAATCCGGCGCGTCTGCCAATTCCGCCATATCCGCATTTACTTATTCATTTTCGTTTGCTTCCGACGCTGCTTTTTATCGCGACGGATTTTTGTGCCGCGGCGGCTTGCGGTTCCCAAAATCGCTTCCCGGCTCCCGCCGCGCGATTTTGACCGCTGCGCCATCCCCGCCTTGCTGCTTCCACCCCCGGCGGCGCTTCGGCGGCGATGCTGCCAATTCCGCCATATCCGCATTTACTTCGTCGTTTAAGAAAAGAACCCGCAGACGATTCTGCGGGTTTGGAGCGGATGACGAGGCTCGAACTCGCTACCTCCACCTTGGCAAGGTGGCGCTCTACCAGATGAGCTACATCCGCAACTGCCCTGCTATTATAGCAGGCAAATGCACGCTTGTCAATACTTTTTTAAAAATTTTTTCCGCACTGCGGGCAATTGCCCTGCGCATCCAGCCGCGCACCGCATGTGCACACGCGGCCGATCTGCCGCGCAGGGACGCCGGCTACCAGCGCATGCGCCGGCACATCGTGCGTCACAACCGCGCCGGCGGCAATCATCGCATACCGGCCGATCGTCACGCCGCAGACAACCGTAGCATTTGCGCCGATCGACGCACCTTCGCACACGCGCGTGGGCAGATACGTCTGCGGTCTTGCGGCGCTGCGCGGAAAGCGATCGTTGGTAAAGACGACCGACGGGCCGCAGAATACGCCGTCCTCAAGCGTTACGCCCTCATAAACGGACACGTTGTTCTGAATCTTGACGCCGTTGCCGACCGTCACGCCCGGCGCTATGTTGACGTTCTGGCCGAGCACACAGCTGCGGCCGATGCGCGCATTCTTCTGCACATGGCAAAAATGCCATATCTTTGTGCCCGCACCGATTGTCACGCCCGGATCAATGTAACTGCTCTCATGAATGAACGTTTCCATCGAATCTTCCTTCAAAGTCCGTCGATGCACAATCCGGCAGTGGGAGCTTGACCGGTTTGCCGTCTGCAGCAGAACGATAGATCGCCAACACCGTTTCGAGTGCACGGCGTCCCGCTGCGGAATCCACATACGGTTTGCGGTCGTCGCAGATCGCGCTGATCATATCCGCATACAGTGACTTGTGTCCGAAGCCGTACACGTTCGGCGGATTCTCGCCGCAGTTCTCCACCTCCTGCGACTCTGCCGCGTCGCCGTCCGCAAAGCGCCATGCATCCACACGGTTGACACACGTGCCGCCGAGTTTGGCCATCCCCTTCTCGCCGAAAAGGGTGAGCGTCTCTTCCCAGTCGCCGCCGAACGTATTGACCGATCCCTCGATCACGCCGTAGCTGCCGTTCGCAAACCGCAGCAGCGCAAGGCCGAAATCCTCTCCCTCGATATACGGATGCATCAGGTTATCCGTCATGCCGACGACCTCGGCCACGTCATTCCCGAGCATCCAGCGCAGCAGGTCAATGGCATGGATGCACTGGTTCATCAGCGTGCCGCCGTCCTGCGCCCACGTACCGCGCCAGTCTGCGCTGCGATAATACGCCTCGTCGCGCGACCAGCGGATCGCTGTAGTCCCGTAAAGGATTTTGCCGAATCTGCCGGCGCGACGCGCCGCGCGCATCTGCTGCACAGCCGCGTTGAACCGGTTCTGGTGGTTGGCGCACACCTTGACGCCCATGCGCTTTTCCGCCTCGATGATCCGATCCGCGTCCGCGAGCGAGAGCGCAATCGGCTTCTCGATGATCACGTGGCATCCCGCCTCGATGCAGTCCACCGCAATGTCCGCATGCGTGCCGGAAAACGTCGCCACGGCGACCAGTTCAGGCTGGCAGACGCGCAGCATCTCGTGATAGTCCGCAAACAGCGGCAAGCTGTCCGGCAGCGCGAACTTGTCACGCAGCGACGCAGCGTTTTCGATTTCCAGATCGCACAGCGCGACAATTTCCAGGCCGTTGTCCAATGCAGCGGCAATGTGGTTGTGGGAAACTCGGCCGCAGCCGATCAGTGCATAACGCATACTCTGCTCCATTCTGTAAGAAATGCGGTCTGCTGCCGGAACAACAGACCGCAGAATCTGACGGGTTTATCTGTTTTGGTCGATCTGATACGTGTCGTAGAATCCGAAACGGCGCATAATCACGGCGTCCTTCAGATCGTAGGAGCCGTCGTTGTTGACGTCGCAGGCACGCAGCACGGCGTCGTTGATGGCATAGTTCTGCGTCGTGCTCAGGAAGGCATACAGGCGCAGGCAGTCCGTAGCGTCGACCAGCGTGTCGCCGTTGGTATCGCCGTAGACCACATAGGTATAGCCGTCGATGACTTCGCCGTCATAGATCAGGTTGACCTTGGTGCCTGTGCCGTAGCCGTAGGACGTCGGGACAATCTGCACCGTGCCGAGGCTGTTGGACGCCGACGCGACGTCCTGTGTCATTTCCTGACCGATCTGAAGACCCGTGATGATGCGGGTCGGGCGGTTGAACGAAAGACCGAGCTGCGTATTCGGGACGAGCGTCGGCACGCTGTGCAGCGTGACGTCGATCGTATAGCTGTTGCCCTCTACGAAATCATCGGAGGTGATAGAGAAGCTGCCGGTCGCTTCCGTCGTACCCTGCGCGAAAGCTTCATACGTGTAGCTGCCCGGCTCGCTGAGCTCGATGTATGTACGCGTCGACATGGGAACGATGTCGCCGTCGGCATTGCGCACGGTGATAGAAGGATTATAAATCTGCTCGCCGTTGAAGAAAACGTTGAAGCTGACGGAAGCGCGGGTGTCGTATTCGGTCGCGCTCACATAGAACGGCTGCACATAGGTGATGCCGCCCTCGCCCGTGAGATAAATGCGCACATAGGAATGAATCTGCGTCTCAAAGCGGTTCAGGTCGAACGTCACGACCGTGCCGGAAGGATCGCAGGTCACGGTGTCCAGTGTGACGCCGTCCGCCACAAGCACAGCCTTCTGCGCCTTGGTCGTGTGCAGTATAATCTGGCTGCGCGCTTCGTCCACGTCCAGGCGGGAGATGCGCGGATAGTCGCCGTTGCCGGTGCCGTCGTTGAGCTCTTCCTTGGAGCGGCGGGAAGAAACGAAGAAGCAGCCGGTCTCCATGGCGGTACGGATCTTGTTCGCCTTCAGTTCCGGCGTGATAAACCACGCGCAGTTCTGATCCAGCTCGTCCTCATGGTGCGAGTCGTCGCCGCAGAATCCCCAAAGACCACGTCCCTGCGGTGCAAGGCGCTTGAGCAGCTCATCATACAGATGGCGGTCCCATTTGGTACGGTTGTCGGATTTGTTGACGATTTCCATACCGACACAGGACGGATACGTGCGGAAAACCTGCTGGGCAAAATTGTCGATCCAGGACGGCGTGTAAATCTTGCTCATGGCTTCTGCCGCAGAAGAGCAGTCGTTGGCCTCCATAAACTCGCCGACGTGGTTGATGTGCGTAATGCCGCCGGCATTTGCATTTTTGGATACAGCCGTCACGCAGCCGGAGATGTCCTTGGCGTTCAGTTCCATATCGTTCTGGCCTGCGTCGGCGAAAAATCCGTTGACGTGGCATTTCTTGGTGGAGGCGCCGTTGAGCTCAATGCCGTACGGGATGTCGATCATCCCGCGGCCGTTTCTGCCCACGCCGGTCGTGATTTCCAGATTGCGCTGGGCTGTGAGCGACTTCATATTTTTCGTCAAACCGCCTGTGCCGCTGGTCACTGCTTGATAATTGAACCACCACGGACGAGAGTCGCCGTTGGTCTTGTCCACGGTCCAGCCGCGGTTGACGGCGGCATGGTCGGTCATGGCGACGGCGTCGTAGCCCAGGCGGTAGTAGTTCTCGATCTGGTCGGCAAATTGATAGTCGCCGTCGCTGATCATGGAGTGCACATGCGTCGCGGATTTATATTGCCCCCATGTGTCCCAATCTACATTGGCGTAGGGATTGGCGATGATGTAGCGTTTGGTGCCGATCACATCCTGCACCTCGGCGGCGTCCGCCGTCATACGGCCGTGCAGCGCGCTGATGCCGAATCCCGCCGCACCGATGCACAGAACGGCAGCGGCAGCACAAAACAGCTTTTGAACAGAGTGTTTCATTTCGGAATATCTCCTTTCAGGTCGGGATAGAACAATACGAATTTAACCGTATACATTATAGCACACGTTTTGTCTAATGTAAAACGAAAAAAAAGCAAAGCGGCTATTTTGTAAATTCCGACAAATCCCCGCCCTATTTTTTGTGTAATCTGACAATGTTTGCTGACAAGAATGACGCATTCCGCGCACAAAAACATGCGCTTGCCGGTTGACAAAACGCGTGCGAGCGCATATAATAGTCTATGCAAATTGCCGATGTGGCGGAATTGGCAGACGCAAGGGACTTAAAATCCCTCGGTGGCAACATCGTGTCGGTTCGAGCCCGACCATCGGCACCATGGAAGAATCGTGATTTGTCTATCAGATCACGATTCTTTTCATAAATACAAAAACTCCGTTCCCGACGACGGAAATCATCGTTTCACGAGGTAAAGACATGAACAAACTGACTGCTTTCTTTCTCTCGGTTCTGTTGTTTTTCGGCGCGTTCCCGGCTGAAATAAGTGTTAAAAGCCAAATCGGACTTGCCGCTCTTTCATTTCCGGATACGGACATCACGGAAGGGTACACGGTATCTGTGCCCGACCGAGACGGGAGCATCCGGTTCAACCGCATCGGGTTTTCTTATGCAGCATCGGCAGCTGTGCGCGCAGTGATCCGATACCGTATGGGGTTGCGCACCGCCGAGGAAGAGCTTCTGCTCAGTTCCCGGGACACGCATGCGGCTCTCCTGCTGAACGGATACCTCAAGAGAAGAACCGCATCCCGCCTGTTTTCCGTGCATTTCGAGCCGGTTGCCGCAGGGCAGAAATGCACGCTGCGCGTGTCGGATTTCACCTGCGATATCCAGACCGTTCCGAAGAACAAAACGCTCTATATTGAAAATGACCGCTTCAAAGCGGGCGTCAATCTGGAATGGGGCGGCGGACTTTGTCACTTTGAGGACAAGCGGAACAGCCGGTACGGCAATCTGCTCAACTGCCACGACACAGGGCGGCTTGTGCAGCAGTCGTATTACGGGCCGTCGAAGATCGAGGGGTACGAAAACGGCATCTACGAAAACACCGTCTGGAGTTATAACCCCGTTCAAGGCGGCGATCAATACGGCAATTGCAGCAAACTCGTTGCCGTCGAAAAGAGCGATACGCAGATCCGCGTAATCTGCAGGCCGCTGGACTGGGCGCTCGACAATGTATTGACGCAGACGTATTACACGAGCGTCTACACGCTGACCGAAAGCGGCTTGGACGTGCGCAATACGGCAGTAGACTTTTTGCAGACGGAATGGCCGCCCTTTAACAGTCATGAGATTCCGGCACTGTATACGATCAGTGCGCTGGGCAGCTTTTGGTATTATGACGGCGACGCGCCGTGGACGAATGCGCCGCTGCGCGTGGAGCGCGATCTCCCGTTCTGGGTCAACAACAACGGTATGTTCAATCTGAAACCGGGCAACAGCGAGACGTGGTGTGCATGGACGGATGACAACGACTACGGTCTGGGCATCTTCACGCCGGACGCAACCTGCCTGAAAGCGGGCAGGTATATGTATGACGGCTCGGCAGATCCCTTCGGCGTGTCGACGAATTACGTCGCGCCGCTCGGCTTCTTTGCGCTGCATTTCGACGAGCCGTATACATACAATTTCACCATAACGGCGGGGAACCTGCAGGAGATACGCAACACATTTCAAAGCAGCCGCGTGCGGCAAAATGACGGTGCATAACTGCCCGTTTATTCGGAAAAGCGCCGTTTCCGGCGTCGCATTTACATACTTTGCGACGATCTTCACGGTTTTTTGTGGGATAACGTTTTTGCCTTGATTCTGATTGTGTACGCCTTTATGGCGCACGGCAAAAATCGTTTTACTGAAAACGCAAAACGCTATTGTTGTCATGAACATTGACCGAAATAGGCCAAGTAAAGGCTCCCTTGTGTAAAGGGAGCTGTCATGCGATAGCATGACTGAGGGCTCAGACACTCCCGCCGCCAGTGGCGGAGAAAGGGAGTGTCTGAGC
>JAFSYM010000052.1 GCA_017450005.1 Clostridia bacterium | reverse complement strand
TCGTTTTGAATGTCCTTAAAAACTACCCAACTTCAAAGAAAATGAGTCTTTCCCGCAAGCGTCAGAAATGCGAGTATGACCACGATTTCCTCGCCGACGTCCTTTCTTTCGCTGCGAATAATTTTCATGCGTGAGCCGTGGAGGGCGGTATTTTGCCCCTTGTTTATTGCGGCTTTTTCGTTTATAATGGGTGATACTGAAATACGGAAACGGTGAAAACTATGATCCATCAATACAAACTCGGCGGGTATAATATTGTGTTGGACGTGTGTTCCGGCGCGGTGCACGTTGTGGACGATGCGGCGTACGATATGATCGCGCTGTTTGAGTCGACGCCGCGCGACGAAATCATCCGCACGCTCATGGAGAAATATGCCGGCGATCCGGACGTGACCGCCGACGAACTTGCGGAATGCAACAGCCAGATCGAGCAGCTTCGGGACGGCGGCGCGCTCTTCACGCCCGACACATTCGAGCCGATGGCCGGCACGCTCAAGGCGAAGACGTCCGGCGTTGTCAAGGCGCTGTGTCTGCACGTCGCGCACACCTGCAATCTCAACTGCTCCTACTGCTTCGCAAGTCAGGGCAAGTACCACGGTGACCGTGCGGTTATGTCGTTCGAGGTGGGCAAACGCGCGCTCGACTTTCTGGTGGAAAATTCCGGCACGCGCCGCAATCTGGAGGTCGATTTCTTCGGCGGCGAGCCGCTGATGAACTGGGGCGTCGTCAAGCAGCTTGTCGCGTACGCGCGCAGCATTGAAAAAGAGAAGGGTAAAAACTTCCGCTTTACGCTCACGACGAACGGCCTGCTGATCGACGACGACGTGATCGACTTTGCCAACCGCGAGATGAGCAACGTTGTCTTGAGCCTTGACGGCAGGCGCGAAGTGCACGACCGATTCCGTGTGGATTATGCCGGAAACGGGAGCTGGGAACGCATTGTGCCGAAGTTTCAGAAGCTCGTCGCGGCGCGCGGCGGGAAGGACTACTACATGCGCGGCACGTTCACGCACGCGAATCTCGACTTCCTAAAAGATATTGAAACCATGCTCGATCTTGGCTTTACGGAGCTGAGCATGGAGCCGGTCGTCTGCGCCGCGGACGATCCCTCTGCGCTGACGGCGGACGATCTGCCCGTCGTGCTGCGCCAGTACGAAGCGCTTGCCGATCTGATGATCCGCCGACGCAAGGCCGGTCAACCCTTCACATTCTACCACTACATGATCGACCTGACCGCGGGGCCGTGCATCTATAAGCGCATCTCCGGCTGCGGTTCGGGCACCGAATATATGGCCGTCACGCCTTGGGGCGATTTGTATCCCTGCCACCAGTTCGTGGGCGAGGAGAAATTCCGCCTCGGCGACGTTTGGCAGGGCGTGACGAATCCGTCCGTGCAGGACGAATTTGCCGCATGCAACGTGTATGCGCGTCCCGACTGCCGCGACTGCTGGGCCAAGCTGTACTGCTCCGGCGGCTGCGCCGCGAACGCCTATCACGCCACGGGTTCTGTCCGCGGCGTGTACAAGTACGGCTGCGAGCTGTTCCGCAAACGCATGGAGTGCGCAATCATGGCCGCCGTGGATGCGCAGACCGATCCGCAGTCATGAATACGCCGATCTGTGATTTTGTGCGGGACTATGCCGCCGGCAATCCCGTGCGTCTGCACATGCCCGGGCACAAGGGCACGCCGCTTCTCGGATGCGAAGCGCGGGATATTACGGAAATAGACGGCGCGGACAATCTGTATGCGCCCGGGGGAATCATTGCCCGGAGCGAAGCAAACGCGGGCGCAATGTTCGGCTGCCGGACGTTCTATTCGGCCGAAGGTTCGTCGCTCGGCATCCGCGCCATGCTGCGCCTGATGATGCAGTTGACCGGCGGACGCACCGTCCTCGCGCAGCGAAGCGTGCACAAAGCGTTTCTTTATGCCGCCGCGCTGCTCGACCTCGATGTGCGCTGGCTGCATCCGCACCCTGCGGACACATACTACAGCGGCGTTGTGACGGCGCAGGATGTGGAGGCGGCGCTGCAGACGGCCCGACCTGCCGCGGTCTACCTGACGTCGCCCGACTATCTCGGCAATTTGCCGGACGTCGCCGCGATTGCGCGTGTCTGCCGCAGGCACGGCGTGATGCTGCTGGTCGACAACGCGCACGGCGCGTACCTGCATTTTCTCCCGCAGCCGCTGCACCCGATGGATCTGGGCGCGGACATGTGCTGCGACTCGGCGCACAAGACGCTGCCCGTGCTCACGGGCGGCGCATATCTGCATTTGTCTGCCGGACTGCAATTCCCGGACGAACAGGTCAAAGAGGCGTTTGCGCTGTTCGGATCGACCAGCCCGTCTTATCTGATTCTGCAATCCCTCGACCGCGCAAACGTCTATCTTGAAACATACCGCGAACGGCTTGCGGCGTTTCTCCCGCAGGTCGATGCGCTGCGGCAGGCGCTGACAAAGCAGGGCTTCACACTGCGCGGCGGCGATCCTTTGCGCATCACGATCTGTGCGCGGAATTTCGGCTATACGGGCGATGCGCTGGCTTCTGCGCTCATGCGCAGCGGCATTGTCTGCGAGATGCACGATCCGGCATATCTTGTGCTGATGCTCACGCCGGAAAACACACCGCAGGATCTGCAAAGGACGCACGAAGCGTTTGCGGCGGTCGTCCGAAAAGAGCCGCTGCCGGAAGAAGCGCCGGCCTATCATGCGCTGCCGCAGGCGATGTGCGTGCGGGAGGCGA
The DNA here is from genome assembly GCA_017450005.1 of Clostridia bacterium. Taxonomy (GTDB): domain Bacteria; phylum Bacillota; class Clostridia; order Oscillospirales; family Acutalibacteraceae; genus UBA1425. The sequence continues at coordinate 4,776 of JAFSYM010000052.1, read as the reverse complement.
TGTTTGCTCCGCAGGAAATCCTGCACACGCGCGCGTGCGTCGGCCGGGTGATGGCGTCCGCCGCCGTGAACTGTCCGCCGGCTGTGCCGATTGTGCTGTGCGGCGAACGGATGGACAGCGAAGCGGTTGCGCGTTTGTGTTATTACGGCGTTCAACACTGTGCCGTCGTGGTTGAGTAAAGTCTTTTTTTTGTTGCAATTATCGTGCGGTTGTGCTATACTGCATGTTCGGAAAACAGAACAATGACAAGGAGAACCCTTTTTAATGAAATACGATATGCATGACTATACCTCGCCCGAACAGCTTCTGCGTGAGGTTGAGACCATGAACAGCCTCGGCGTGCGTCTGACCGGCTCGCCCGCGCACAAGGCATACATCGAATTGCTCAAATCCCAGATCCGCGATATGGGTCTGCCGGTTTACAGCGATCCGTATTTTTTCAACCGCTGGGAGGCGAAAAACGCGTCTCTTGTGCTGCACGACGTCAACGGAAACGAGGAGATCCCGATTTCCTCCGTCTTTCCGTATTCCGGCGAAACGACTGCGGAGGGCGTTACGGCCGAGCTGGTGATGCTCGACGGACAGCGCCTGTCCGTCCTGCGCGCACGCGGCAAGATCGGCGTGATGCGCATCAACAATATCAGCCAGATCCCGTCCAAGGTTGCGTTCGACGAGCGTCGTTCCCTTCCGGAGGATCTGCATCTGCCGCAGAACTACAGCGGACCTGTGGCGACGTCGTTTGTCAACATGCCCATCATGGCCGCGGCCAAGGCAGCGGGCGTCAAGGCGATCGTGTGTATCTGGCAGGGTATTCCCGACGCGCTTGCACAGGGACAGTATCTGCCGTTCATTATGGACTATCAGGGCATTCCTGCGCTGTGGGTCGACGAAACGACCGGCCGGCGCATCGTCGCGGCGGCGGAAGCGGGCAGACATGCGACGTTTACACTCGAGGCGGAGTGGGAAAACAACTGCGCAACCGAGAGCTTCTACACGATGCTCGACGGCAGCGGCGGCGATGAGGCAGTCATTGTCAACACGCATACCGACGGTGTCAACTGCATCGAGGAAAACGGACCGGCCGCACTGATTGCGCTGCTGCGTGCGCTGCGGGATAAGCCGCTTCGCCGGCGACATATCTTTGTGTTTGCGACCGGACATTTCCGCCTGCCCGATTTCAAGGACGCGCTCGGCGGCGGTGTGCAGGCCACGTCCAAATGGCTTGCCGAGCATCAGGATCTGTGGAACGGCAAGCGCGGCCACATCAAGGCCGTAGCAGGTGTTTCGATCGAACATCTCGGCTGTCTGGACTGGCAGCCGGACGGCGAAAAATATGAGAGCACGGGCGAGATCGCGCCGGAGCTGGTTTATACCGGCAACCGCATGATGGACGATATCTACTTCACCGCGCTCGAAGACCGCACGCGCGTGCGTACCGTGACGCTTCGAGGACACAACTTCCTGCACTTCGGCGAGGGACAGCCGCTGTTCAACTCGCACATTCCGGAGATCGCGCTGGTTACCGCGCCGGACAGCCTGTGCGTTGTCAGCGCCTCGCACGAGATGGAAAAGTTCGATCCGGCGCTGATGTTCGATCAGATTCAGACTTTTATGAACTGTCTGACCATGATCGACGATATGCCCAAAGAGGCTATCGGCGCATGTGAAAGGTATTCTCTGCTGCATTTGCTGTAAAAAGGCAAAAAACAGGCAATCAGGTCTTGCTTTTTTCCCGAAAAGAGACTATAATATTTTAGACTTGAAAGGAGAGGGTTGCGATGCGAAGGATTCTTGCGCTGCTGACGGCGGCTGCACTGCTGCTGTCGCTGGCGTCGTGTTCGCTGCCGTTCCGGGACGAACCGGAACAGGAATCCTCTTCCGCAGAGCATACGTTTGTCATCACGACGTATGCGCATCTCGGCCTTGAAAAGATGATGGACGGTGTGAATTGGTACGATAATACCATCTGTGCCGTGCAGTATCTCGGCACACGCGCCGAGTATACGAAAAAGATCGAGACGCTGCGTCAGCGGTACTTTCCGCAGATCGACGCCGAATCGATGCAGGACATTTCTGTGCTCGACGCCTCCGGCAACGACGCCTTTCTTCTCGTGCCGCGTTTTGACTTGACCAGATTTTCCGTTTTTTCGGTTGCGGTCGATGCGGAAGAAAAGGTGCATGTGCTGCGTCAGGTTGGTGAGACCGATCGCGCGTTCGTCCTGCTTTGCGATGCGGGAAGCAACCCGAATGCACAGATCAATGCAATCCTGAAGACACGGGACACCAGCCAGACGTTCAAAATGCTCGTTCAGCGCAGCGAGGCCGGCAGTGTTCAGAACAGCAACGGGTTCCAGCCGCTGGAGCCGAAATGATCTTGCTATAACTATAATCGATCTGCCATTGCGATCGGACAACGGGGTGTAGCGCAGTTGGTAGCGCGCCTGCTTTGGGAGCAGGATGTCGGGGGTTCAAATCCCTCCACTCCGACCATCAAAACACGTCTTTTGTCTACCACGGCAAAAGGCGTTTTTTGAACGATGTAATGTATAAAAAAGAGCCTTTCCCGCAGGAGAAGCACACGTATAGGCCGTTTGAATCATTAATTTTCAAGAAAAAATGGAATCAGAAGCAGAGAAACCAACTCTGTGCCCATGGCGTGAATCGGATGCAGAGGAGTGTTGCGCCTGATGAAATATAAAGAACAGAAGAATTCCGTGAGGTGAATATGACACGAACAAAACTTGCTGATCGTAAACTGCCGGACTACACGCGCGGCGAAGAGATCGCCAACATGACGACGCATATTGTCGGAGGCGCGTTCGGTGTGGCGGCGCTGGCGCTTTGCACGATCTTTCCCGTACTGAACCGCAATTACTGGGCGCTTGCCGGCGGCATCATTTACGGGATAATGATGATATTTCTCTACACCATGTCCAGCATCTATCACGGGTTGGTGAAAAAACGCGTCAAAAAGATTATGCAGGTGCTGGACCACTGCTCAATCTTTGCTTTGATCGCCGGCTCCTATGCGCCCCTCCTCTGCACCGGTATCCGTGAACAGAATCCGCGCCTATCGATTGCGCTGACTGTGATCGTGACGGTCGGCGTCGTGGTGGGTGTGACCTTCACGGCAATCGACTTCAAAAAGTATGCGCCCATCTCCATGACGGGATATTTCGCTACGGGATGGGCAGCGCTGATGGCGTGCGGCGCAATGTACCGCGCTTATGGGATCGGCTTCCTTGCATGGCTCATCGGCGGAGGTGTGGCATATACCGTCGGCATCATCTTCTATGCGCTCGGCGTCAGGCGGCGCTACTGCCACAGCATTTTCCACGTCTTCATTCTTGCAGGAACCGTATTGCAGTTTGTCGCAATCTTCAAGTATTGCATCCTGCATTGACGAACCACAGCTGCAACCGACAGAATCATATGCGTCAGGACACCGGCGCTGCGTACGTTTGCCGAAAGCCTGTATAAAGATCACGACATAGAGAGCCTTCTTTCATGAAGGATTGGCAGGACGAATGACGCTGATTTCCAGTTTGAGGAGGGGATTTGAATGAAAACACTGTGTTTGTACTACACAAGAACGAATACAACGAAAGAGATCATGGAAAACATTGCGAGAATCATCGGCGCTGACGTGGCCGAATACACAGACGGCAAGGACAGAAGCGGGTTTCTGGGGTATTTGGGCGCTTGCTTTGCAAATGTTAATAACACGATATCCAAAGTATCGATCCGGGGTGAGATCAACGTAAAAGAATATGATCGTCTGGTCATAGGTATGCCTGTATGGGTCGAAGGTCCCTGTGCCATCGGAAGAGCGCTGATCAAAAAGTACGGCAGCGTTATGCCTTCCGAGGTGTACTATGTGGTGACACATATGGGTGACAAACAGGATTACACTGCCAAAATCAAAGCAATGGACAAACTTCTGGGCAGACCTTCTGCGGGACAGGTCTCTATACGGACAAAAGAGAACGACTATATCAAGGAAAGCAATGCATTTGCGGAAACGTTGATTTGAGAACCGGCATGAAGATTTTACGGGTATCATTGCGGGCGAAGTGCAGAGATCTCTATAGATGCCGTTACTGTTTTACCGGAAACAACTGTGTCGAAGAAAGGGGAGAGGTACAAGATATAGTGTCCGCATTGCGACACGCGCGGGGGAGTTGTAAGAAGGGAGAAAAAAGGATAAAAAAGATGAAAAAAAGTGTTGACAAATGGGAAGTGTTCGGATATAATAGCAAAGCACGTTGCGGGAGGGAAGCCACCGAACGGGCGAAGCACCTTGAAAATTAAACAACGATTGAAAAAGAACCCTTAGATTTCTTTAAGTTTCGCAGTTGAAAGACTGCGTACAGTAATTCGGTAACGAATTAGCAAAACAAGCCAAGTGCTTGAAATGAGCGATTAAGCTCTGAGAATGGTTATTGGTCTTTCGGGACTGATGATACAATTTTTAGAGAGTTTGATCCTGGCTCAGGACGAACGCTGGCGGCGTTCTTAACACATTCAATTCGCACGAAGCGGCAGTGAAGGAGTCTTCGGCCAATGGATCTGTCGACTTAGTGGCGGACGGGTGAGTAACGCGTGAGCAACCTGCCTTTCAGAGGGGGATAACGTTTGGAAACGAACGCTAATACCGCATGAAGTAATTCCGCTGCATGACGGAATTACCAAAGGAGCAATCCGCTGAAAGATGGGCTCGCGTCCGATTAGATAGTTGGTGGGGTAACGGCCTACCAAGTCGACGATCGGTAGCCG
>JAFSYM010000051.1 GCA_017450005.1 Clostridia bacterium | reverse complement strand
TCCATGGCTCTCGTCTATCTTCGACTTCGCTAAAATATTTTGCTATCATGTTTTTCACCTTTTTTATTTTATGATAGCAGATTATTCCTCGCCTGTAAAGCCCCCTGACTTTACATCGCTTTTTTCATGCGTGAGCCGTGTGCGCACTGCAAGTTGCATTTCACAAAATAATATGATATACTGAAAAAAAGAAACAGTCTGACACGGTACGGGGGCAATTTTATGGGTTATGATACGATGAAAGAACGCCGGCAGCTGGCGAAAGAGCTGGACAAAAAGCAACAGGATCTGCGAAAGAAAAAGCAGCATGACGACTGGCTCGCGGAGCATGTTTTCCCGGATCTGTACGCGCAGTTTGCCAAAAAGCCGATCGACCCGAAGCTGGCCGTATTTGCCGGCACAAAGTCGGACAAGCTGCCGTACACGATGCGTTCTCTGTTCACCAAGCTGACGGCGCAGGGCTTTACCTGCAAATACTTCGGCGTGCCCGAATCCTTCAAGAACCGCAAGGAGGAATACGCCTACTACAAAGAGTTTTTTGCCTCCTACGCCGTGTGCAAATGCCTGTATATCGACGACATCTTCCCGCCGGTCTACTGCGTGGAGCCGCGTCACGGGCAGCATGTCGTGCAGCTTTGGCACACACCTGCGCTGCTGCGCAAGGCCGGGTATGCGATCGGCAAGCGCGGCGTAGCGGGCGAGATTGTCGACCGCCGTCTGGTGCACAAGAATTACACCGACGTGGTCTCCTCGTCGGGCTATGTCAAGAATACGCTCGCGAGCATGTTCAACTGCTCGGAGGACATCATCCACGGCTGGGGATGCGCGCACACGGACGCCTACTTTGACCGCGACCACATCCGCAATGCGCGGCATGAGCTGGTGCGCCTTGTGCCGAACCTGACCAGCCAGATCGGCGAGCGGAAGATCCTGCTGTACGCGCCGACCTACCGGGGCGAAAGCAATGACGCCTACACCTACCGCATGCTGGATCTGCTGCTGCTCAAGCGGCTGCTCGGCGACAAATACGTCTTCCTGATCCGGATGCATCCGCTCGTGCGCGACAGCTCCATGATGGTGGGTGATCTGCGCGATCTGGTGCACGATTTCGCGTTTGAAGTGCCGCAGAGCGTGCCGATCGAAACGGCGCTGATGGGATCGGATATGCTGATTACCGACTACTCGACGATCCTGTTTGAGTATTCGCTTCTGACGCGGCCGATGATCTTCTACGCGTTCGACTTCGAGCACTATACGCGCCGCCGTCCGCTGTTCTACGACTATGCGTCGTTCGTGCCCGGCCCGATTGTCTACGATTCCGCACAGCTTGCACAGGCCGTGCAGCAGCAGGCGGACAGCTTCAACGAGGAGAAGATGCGCCACTTTGCGCACAAATTCATGGGCGGCTGCGACGGCCACAGCACCGAGCGGATTATTCATTATACAATGAAAAAGTAGGATAACAACAAAAAAACGGACTGCGTTCCCTTCACGGGTTCGCAGTCCTTTTTTTGTTGCAGACAATAGATGTGCGCACAGAAGGTGCGGCGGAAGGGCGGCAATCTGCCGCCCGCTTTTTCGTTTCAATTCCCGATAGGGGTAAGGTAATTTAGATGGTAGATGTTAGATTGTAGATAGTAGATGCGCGTGCGGGCAAGCTTGTAGGGGCGGATCGCATCCGCCCGTCTGCGCTTCGCGGCACCAATTTAAAATGGGGTGCGGGGTTTACCCCGCCCTGAATGCATTGCGGCGCAATGCACGGCGTCAGCCAATTCATGACGCAAAGCGTCAATTCATTCGGGCGAAGCCCGTCAAATCCCCGAAAGGGGTAAGGTAAGTTATTGCAATTGAGGACAAGCGTTTCTATCAGCATGAGTTTCAATCCCCGAAATGGGTAAGGTAAGATAGATGCTTGACAGCAAAGTGAAATAGTCTAAAGTTTCAATCCCCGATAGGGGTAAGGTAAGTGAACCCAAACTGTTTATTAGTGGAGCATACGCCGTGTTTCAATCCCCGATAGGGGTAAGGTAATTTAGATGGTAGATGTTAGATTGTAGATAGTAGATGCGCGTGCGGGCAAGCCCGTTCGCGCTTCGCGGTACCAATTTAAAATGAGACGCGGGGTTTACCCCGCCCTGAATGCATTGCGGCGCAATGCACGGCGTCAGCCAATTCATGACGCAAAGCGTCAATTCATTCTGGCGAAGCCCGTCAAATCCCCGAAAGGGGTAAGGTAAGTTATTGCAATTGAGGACAAGCGTTTCTATCAGCGTGAGTTTCAATCCCCGAAATGGGTAAGGTAAGTAATGGGAAAAGAGTAATCATTCACGGCGGAATTGTGTTTCAATTCCCGATAGGGGTAAGGTAAGTTGAGATTTTAACCCAAGGGGGTCAACGCGTTTCAGTGTTTCAATTCCCGATAGGGGTAAGGTAAGGCTCTTCAGGATGAGCTTGCTGGAACGGAGAACCGGTTTCAATTCCCGATAGGGGTAAGGTAATTTAGATGGTAGATGTTAGATTGTAGATAGTAGATGTGTGTGCAGAAAGTGCGGCGTAGGGGCGGATCACATCCGCCCGTCCGCGCTTCGCGGTATCAATTTAAAATGTGGTGCGGGGTTTACACCGCCATCAATGCATTGCGGCGCAATGCAATTCATGTTGCGAAGCAACAATTCACGGCGTCAGCCAATTCATGACGCAAAGCGTCAATTCATTCGGGCGAAGCCCGTCAAATCCCCGAAAGGGGTAAGGTAAGCAGACAATGGAACGGTACAAAAAAAATGTGCTTGAGGGTTTCAATTCCCGATAGGGGTAAGGTAAGATGCGACATTGAGATTCCAGAATCTGAACTTCAGGACAGTTTCAATTCCCGATAGGGGTAAGGTAAGCAGATGAAACAGGTAATAACCTCTTCATTGTATGGTTTCAATTCCCGATAGGGGTAAGGTAAGAGCATTATTTTGTGCTCAATTTAGTATAACAAACCAGAAGTAGTTTGTCAAATAATCTTTTTACAATTTCTCCTTAGAATGATTTAGTGAATCCGGACAGGTATTGCTGAAATCAGCATATTTTTAGTGGCTTTCATTGCAATAAACTCGTGATTGACGAAACGAATTGTTCAATAGTTTACATATTATTACATTTTAGTTATCATTTGGCTTTGCCGCGACAGGTTCCGCTCGGGTTTTCCGGCGCAATCGTAGGGCACGCATACATGCGTGCCGCGGCACAGGAAACGTCCTGTTCGGCACGGATGTATCCGTGCCCTACACAGGGAAACCAACCGACAGCATCTGTCGTTTATCGTGCGGTTTCTATATATGTCGATTGCGCGACGCTTTGACAGCGACGCCGGGTTGTTTTTGCGGGGTCTGCGCCGCATGCTGCATTTTACTTCTGCACGACCAGCAGGCAGTTGTATTCCTCGCGGATCAGCTTTTCCGTCGGGCGGTAGAGATCGGCGGGGTTGGTGCGCAGCTCGAAGCCGTCCTCCCCTTTCGTATATACGACCGACGAACCGCCGCCGTCCAGATTGACCGCGTCCGCCGCGCCGAAGCGCTGCATCAGCTGCGCAAGGTCGACAAGCGACGCGCCGTTGGAATAGGCCGGAATGCGTCCGTCCACCTCCAGCAGCAGGATCGTCCCGTCCGCGCGCAGTCCCGCCGCCGTGCGCGGATGGCGCACATAGGCGAACGGTTCCAGCGCACCCCATTCGCAAACCTCGCCGCCGCGCAGAATCCGCTGCAGACCGGCGGCCGCCTGGCGGATCGACGGCAGAATCTCCGGCTGCTCGGCAAGGGATGTGATCACCGGCGTGCCGTCGCGCAGGATGCCGATGAACGCTCGGGCGCTGTCGGCATTGGCCACGACGCGTCCGTCCTTGACGCACAGACCGGACGGATGGCCGTCGCCGAACATATCGAAAAAGTCCGCGTTGACCGCCGCGACGACGCGCCGCCCGTTCTGCACGGCGGCGTCGATCATCTGCGGCACCGTGGCGCGCACACCGCGGCTCTCATAGCCGTCCGCGGGCGTACCGATGCACAGCGTGTTCCGCGCCGGATCGACTTCCAGCAGAAACGCGTGTACGGGCGCGCCGTTTTTGTCGGTACAGAGCATGTGGCGGTACGTCACGCCCGGCGCGATCGTTTCGGTCTGCGTCTGCTGCGGCGTGATGCGGCTGTCGTACGCTTCCAGCAGCGCCGCCGCATCCGCAAATACCGGCTCATACGCGAACGCATGCGCGCACAGATCGCCCTCATCGGCGCTGTCCAGCGCGGTGAACGTGAGCGTCATCCGCGGCGTGAGCAGCGTCTGCGGCACATAGAACACATGCGTCAGATGGTCGTACGGTTCGCAGTCGTTGAACGCATCCGTAAAAAGCTGCGATCCGACAAGCAGCCGCGCGCCGAAATACGCGCAGTCGAGCTGCACCACAATCTTGACCGTATCGCCACAAAGCAGATACGACACACCCGCAAAATCGTCCGCGTCCATCGGCTGCGCCGCTGTTCTTTCCTTGTCCACACGTATCGCCTCCTGCCGTCATTATAGCGGATTCTCCCGCGTCGGTCAAGCGCATCAGCGCCGTATCTGCGGATCATCCGTGCGGCAAAGGATATAGTCGATGCTCACGTCATAAAAATCTGCGAGGATCATCAACGTCTCTGTAGGCGGAATGCGCTCCCCTGTTTCGTATTTGGAAAGCAGCGCCTGCTCAATCCCGGTCTGCATCTGCAAGGCAATTTGGGTCATTCCACGTGCTTTTCGCAGTTTTCTCAGGTTTGTCTTCATACCATCACCCTATGACATTTTGTCATTTTTATGCTTGACAAATATGACAATTTGTCATATAATAGCTTTAGCGTTCTGCAAAGTATCATGCAGAGCTGCCGAAAAGTGAAGTATGAAGAAAAAGGAGAGCAAAAACATGAAAAAAGTGAACAAAGCCTTGGCATTGCTTTTGTCAATCGCAGTGCTGCTGGGTACTACGCTGTGGATGACCTCGGCAGAAGACCCGGTTCCGGCACATGAACACACGTACGAAGCTGTCAGGCATGAAGCCACATGTACCGAACGCGCGTATATCGAAACAAAATGTACCTATCCCGGATGCGGCAGCGTGAAGGAAATCATACCGCTGTCCGAGTCCGGACTCGGACATGCTTTTCCCGCGGAAGGCACTCCGACGAAGGCCGCGACCTGTACCGAGGACGGTGTTATGACGTTCTCCTGTACCCGTGAAGGCTGCAAAGAAACCAAGACAGAACCCATAAAAGCGCTCGGTCATGAATTTGCGAAAGACGGCGAAACCACGAAGGCGGCGACCTGCACCGAGGACGGTGTTATGACGTTCTCCTGTACCCGTGAAGGCTGCAAAGAAACCAAGACAGAACCCATAAAAGCGCTCGGTCATGATTTCGCGCAGGAAGGCGTGGTCACAAAGGAAGCGACCTGCACCGAAGCCGGTGTTATGTCTTTCCCCTGCACTCGTGAAGGCTGCAAAGAAGCCAGAACAGAAGCGATCCCGGCAAATGGACATACTTTCGGAAAATGGCAAAAATCAGAAGGCGAGAACGCGGACGGTCACAAGCGTATCTGCTCCGTTTGCAAGGAAGAAGATACAGCACCCCATTATTACGATGTCACTGTTCTTGATCCGCCTACCTGCACCGAAAGCGGAAAAACGCAGTACACCTGCACGGTTTGCAATTATTCTTTCTACGAGGATGTCCCCGCGCTCGGCCACAGTTTCCGGAACTGGGAGACAGAGCAGGCACGTACATTCTTCCGCGACGAAACACAGACCCACACCTGCTGGAGATGCGGATTCAATGAAAGCCAGACAATCGAAGGCTCTAATCTGGCCAATCAAATCGGCCTTTGGCTTGGCGGCGCAGGCGCATTCCTTGCGCATGCATTGTTTGAGCCGATCCGCCTGATCATCAGTTTGTTTACGAACGTCTGATTTTTCAAATAACAAAACGAAGAAGAGACTTTTCGCCAAGCTTCTGCGGTGAAAAGTCTCTTCCTTTTTTATTCGACCGTCACGGAAGTTGGGGAATTCCGTTCTCCCGGTGTCATCGCGGGCGAAGCGCGGCGATCTCCCGAGAATACCGTTCGGTTTCCCTGTGTATGGCAAGGAAACGTGCGTGCCGAGAAGGACGCACCGCACCGCGGCACGCATGTATGCGTGTCCTACACGACGTCGCCGAGACGTTTTCCGTAAGGGACGATGCCCGCATCGTCCCGACACATATACAAAATGACGGTACATTACCATTCGCACGGGCGGGCATGACCGCCCGTTTGCACGGCATAGTACAAAAAACAAGCGGGCGGCAGATTGCCGCCCCTACTGTTTCAATCCCCGAAAGGGGTAAGGTAAGGCACAGTTATGCCTTCCCCTTGAGGGGAAGGTGGCCGAGCGAAGCGAGGTCGGATGAGGTGAGACTTTCCCATGCGCTGTCGTTTAGGCGTTCAGAGTTAGGCGGCGTTCCCCCTCATCAGTCATGCATTCGCATGACAGCCGTCTCGCCTGCCGGCTCGGTCGGCGCTTCTGCCTTCGGCAGAGGTGTCCACCGGCCACCCGCGCCACCTGTGTGGCCGATATGTTCGGTTCAGGGGTACGGATTGCTTCGCTGCGCTCGCAATGCAATTAGATGGTAGATTGTAGAGAGTAGATTGTAGATGTGCGTGCAGAATGTGCGGCGTAGGGGCGGATCGCATCCGCCCGTTTGTCCGGCATCGTTCCGTCCGTCGTGTGGATGCGGATTGCTTCGCTGCGCTCGCAATGACACCGGGTTTTTGTTCGTTCGTTTCAGGTTTTGTTTGCAGGTGAATAATTGTTTTTGCGGGGACTTCGTCCCCGTCGGGCGGTCATGCCCGCCCCTACTTGCCCGCCGGGACTGCGCAGAAATGCTGATACACCGTAGGTACGGATCGCTTCGCTTTGCTCGCAATCGACATGTATAGAAATATCACGATAAACGCAGATGCTGCCGGTTGGGTTCCCTGTGTAGGGCACGGATACATCCGTGCCGAAACGGACGTTCCCTGCACCGCGGCACGCATGTATGCGTGCCCTACTGTTTGACCGGGTACAATCGGGCGAAACTGTCACAACATTGACGCTGCCTGTCTTGTCAGCCTTCTGCACTGAACCCGCAAAAGGCCGCAGGCAAAACTGCCCGCGGCCCGGTTTGTCTGTTCGGTTTTGAAACGCTTATGCGCCGATCACGCGGATGTAGGCGTCCATGAGATGCGACGCGCTCCTGGTACCCATCATCATGAGCAGGCAGTTCATCATGTCGCCGCGGTTGTGCTTGCTGCCTTCCTTGTAGAAGAGCGCGGAGAGGATTGCCTGCGGCACGTCGATGTCGGGGTAGACGTAAGCCATCGCGTCGTTCGTGATGCCGAACATCACCACGGCCTTGTCCGCGTCGCCCGTTGCCTTGCGCACGATGTTTTCGAGCGTGTCGTAGCCCCACTCCTCGCCCGTCCAGGACGTGACGCCCGTCCACAGGGAATCGCCCGTGTAGTCGGGATTGGTGCCCAGCAGCAGCGAGGGCGCCAGCTCGCCCGGCGCGGTCAGGATGACCAGATCGTCGCCGATGGCCAGATAGTTCGCTTCGACCATGATGCCGTAGCCGGTCTCCGAATCCTTGACGCGCACAGTGTCCTCCCCCATGAGACCGGTCACGCACGCCAGCGACATCAAACCGTAGTCCAGCGGCACAAGCGTCTTCTGGTTGCGGATATCGAGCTTCGGCGTGCAGCGCTTGGCGTCGGCCGCCGCTTCGAGGATGTGGTTCGCCAGCAGGTAGCCCTTGTGCATCTCCTCCTCGAACTCGCGCTCGCTGATCTTGTTGCTGTTTTCATAATAGGTATTTGTATAGGACTTGCCGTAGCGCGCAACCCAGTCCTCTTTCGTGAGCGCATAGGTCTGCACCCACGCGTCGGCCGCAAGATCGAGCTCGCTGCCTTCCTCCACGCCGTCAATGCCGGGGCCGTTGACGTTGGCCTGCGCAGACTGGACAAACAGGAAGTTGTAGCCCGCGTCCTGCATCGCCAGACGCATCATATACGGATAGTCCGCAAACAGCGCATGGCCGTTGAAATACTTGGTCGGGTGCGCGCCGAGGTTTGCAAGGATCGTCTTCTCGCCGCTTCTGCCCTCGAACAGCAGGCAGGAGAAGTAATTCTTTGTGCGCTCGCCGCTGTCCATCTTGTCCTCCGCGCCGCTGACGGGATCGGTCTCGAAGAAGGAGAGCGTGCCGGCTTCGATCTTTTCATAGGCGGCCTTGGCGGATGCGCCGGCCTGACGGACGATCGTGTTTTCCATCGTCTCGTTGAGGCTGCGGCCGTTCTTCAGGCCGTTGGTGAACATATCCATCGTGTTCATGCCCTGCGTGTCGAGCGCGACGTGGCAATGTGTGGCGCTGATGTTGCAGCCGAGGATGTCGGCCTTGGTCACGCCGAACGAAGAGAGCGACTGCTCGATAGCCGCGCGAATTTTCTCGCGTGTGCCGCCCGCAATGCCGACGCCGTCCACACTGACGAATGCCAGCAGGTCGGCAACGCCGTTGCCGTTGGCGTCATTGCCGTTGCTGAGAATGAGCACGTTCAGCATCTGGTCGGTGTAGATCTTGTTGAGCTTCCACTGGTAGCCGCCCGTCGGATGATTCTTGTCCAGGCACATGCCGTTGGGATCGGGATTGCCGGACGCGTCGCGCCGCCATTCGACCGGGATGATGCTGCCGGACGCGTAGCCGCCCTGCCAGCCGTTGCCGACCGTCTCGCCGTCGGTGCCGGGGTAGAAATACGGATGCTCCGCCTGCATAAACTCGTCATAGGTCGGGAAACGGAACTGACGGTACACGACCTGCAGCAGTCCCTGCACGGCGGCGAAAATGCCGTCGTGCGCCGCGCCGAGCACCTTGTCGATCACGCCGACAACCGGGCTGTACGGCTTGCCGGCCGCGCCGTCCGCCGCAAAGGCCTGCGTGCCGACCGAGAACGCGAGCACTGCCGAGAGCAGAATTGCCAGAAAACGTCTTGCATTTTTCATAATCAGAAACCCTCCGTTCTGTAAATTGAATACCGTATTGATTGTAGCACATTCCGTGCGCTTTGGCAAGATACGTCTTCATGAATTCTTAATGTGCTTGCGCGTTGTTTCTTAAAGCATGACCGCAGCGTGACAGTTTTTCACGTTGGCATGCATATTTTCCATGAAAGCCAAAACACCGGCTAACCCTCTTCGGATAAGCCGGTGCTCTTTCGTCGTTACTGCACGCAATCAGCATGTATAGAAACGACACGATAAACGGCAGATGCTGCCGGTTGGTTTCCCGGCGTAGCCGCGGCACGCATGTATGCGTGCCCTACATACCTTGCGGGTACAATCAAGTGAAATCTGTCATAGCAATGACGATTCGTTTTCCGGTTTTCTGTTGTTTATTGTGTATCGAATTCTTCACTGTTCTCTGCGGTAAACTCTGCGTCAATCGTTTGTTCAATTCTTTCCATCAAACGGCTTGCCGGCATACCGAGCGCATCCGCAAGGCGGAAAAAAGTTTCCATTGTCGGCTTACGTTCGCCGCGCTCGATCGCACTTAAATGCGTTCTGCCAATATCGGCCAGCCCGCTGACCACCTCCTGCGACAAGCCTTTGCACTCACGCGTTTGCCGGATTACGCGGCCGACGACTTTTGCGTTCAAATAATCCATATGTGCACTTCCTTTCCTTTATTATTGTAGGAAAAAAACGCGCGCATTATGAACACATATGTTGACATTTGAACGCAAATGTGTTACACTGATCGCATACTAAAGGATTGGAGTTGGAATGATGAAAAGAAGATTCAATCGCGCATACGCATTACTGCTGTGCATTCTCCTGCTGCTCGGTACAGCGCCCGCGGCAGGACTTGCGGGGATTGCGGACGTTCTGTCTGTCACTGCCGCGGCGGAAACATATTCCGGCGAATGCGGCTACAGCAAAACAGACGAAACCAGTTCAGATGTCATATGGACGCTGCATTCAGAAAGCGGCGTGTTGACGATCAGCGGAACAGGGGATATGAATAATTATGACTATTTTCATATGCGGGCGCCTTGGTATTCCGTCCGTATGTTGATCAAATCGGTGATGATCGGCAATGGCGTTACAACTGTCGGCGACTATGCTTTCTATTTTTGTGAAAACCTTGAAAGTGTTTCGCTCCCAAACGGTATCTGTTATATTGGCGCCCATGCTTTCTCAAATTGCGAACGATTGGAAAGCGTTAAAATCCCGGGCAGTGTAACGAGTATCGGAGAGGACGCCTTTTCAGGCTGTACGAGCCTCGCGAATGTGGAGCTTTCAGGCGGTTTGAGGGATATCGGAGGGGGCGCGTTTTCTCATTCCGGTCTTACGAGCATTACAATCCCGGACAGCGTAACGGATGTCGGTGACTATGCATTCAAATATTGTAACGACCTGAAAAATGCGGTTCTCTCCAAAAACATGATGAGTTTTGCAATGTTGTTTTATAATTGTGAAAACCTTGAATCCGTTGTTCTTCCGGATGGGTTAAAGGTGATTGATTTTGAAGCATTCTGCGGATGTGAAAGTCTTTCGGATGTTGTCATCCCGGATAGTGTTACCTTAATACGAGAATTAGCTTTTGATGATTGTAAAGCTCTCAAAAAAATGAACATACCCAAAGGTGTTGCTGATATCGAAGTTGATGCTTTTTACAACTGCCCCGCTCTGTCGGAATTCAGTGTCCACGAGGACAACAAACACTTTTGCGCCGATGAATATGGCGTTTTGTATGACATAGAAAAAACAACTTTGATACAGTATCCGATAGGGAACGTGCGTTCTGCCTATACAATTCCGGATACGGTAATCACCGTATCTACAGACGCTTTTGCTCGTTGTAAAGCCCTTTCTTCGGTAACCATCGGCAATTTGGTCGAGAGCATCGGTGAAGCTGCTTTTAATCAGTGTTCACAGTTGTCACAAGTGAAGATGGGTAAAAGCGTTAAAACCATCGAGCCATGGGCTTTTAGTGAGTGCTCGAATCTTGAAAGCCTGACTTTGCCGAATAGTTTGACAAGCATTGGTGACGACGCATTCTTTGGTTCAGGTCTTATGTGTGTAATACTTCCTGACAGTATAATGCATATAGGCATATCAGCCTTCTTTGGGTGCTATAAACTTGAATATGCTCATATTCCATCTTCGATAAAAACAATATCGGCAGATATAATTGAAGATCCGTTTTACAAATGTGAAAAACTATTATTTATCTGTTCAGATTCTGCGGAGAGCAGTGCAAAGCTATACGCAGATCAAAAAGGGATCGAATTCCGCGTCTGCGAGGGGCATGAGCCGCCGCACATACACGAATACAGTTCTGTCGTGACGACGGAACCGACATGCGCCAAAACAGGCGTGCGCACATACACCTGTGCCGAATGCGGCGACAGCTACACGGAAACCATAGACAAACTGCCGCACACGCCGCAGATCGTAACAGAACCGGCGACTTGCACAGCGGAAGGCAAACAGTATGAAATCTGTGCCGTCTGCAGCGAAACGCTGAGTGAGATCACTGTGCTGCAAAAGACCGACCATACGCCTGCCGCGGCGGTCAAAGAAAACGAAACGCCCGCAACGTGTACCGAAGCGGGCAAGTACGACGAGGTTGTGTATTGTAAGGACTGCGGCACGGAAATGAGCCGCAAGACGGTCGATGTGAAGGCGCTCGGTCACAGCTTTACGAACTACGTCTACAACAACGACGCGACAACGGAAAAAGACGGCACCAAGACCGCCAAGTGCGACCGCTGCGATGAGACGGATACCGTGACCGCGCCCGGAACAAAGATTGTGCCGACGGTGGCCATCCGCAGCTATACGCAGAGCAAGACGGTCGACTACCGCACGACGATCACGTTCTCGGCGGAGGTGACGAATCCCGTTTCCGGCGCAGCCGTGCACTGGTTCATCAACGGACAGGACAAAGGCGCAGCCGACACGTACACCGAAAAGGAAGCCAAGGCAACCTATACCGTGCAGACAAAGTACATCAAAGACGGCAAGGTTCTCGCCGAGTCCGAAACCGAAACGGTCAACGTCAAGACCG
>JAFSYM010000050.1 GCA_017450005.1 Clostridia bacterium | reverse complement strand
TTGGCGCCGAACAGGCAAGAAAAAACCACTCGTTAAACGAGTGGGAAATAAAAGAATCTTATAGAGAAGAAAAAGAAGAACCTCCTATGATAGAATACAGTGGGTTTGCCAACCACAGTAAAGAGAACATAGGAGGTATGTCATGAAAGACATAAACAGTTTATCACATTCAAAATGGAGATGCAAGTATCATATAGTGTTTGCGCCGAAGTATAGAAGACAAGTAATATACCGAGAACTAAAAGTGGATATAGGTAAGATACTGAGACAACTGTGTGAGAATAGACACGTCAATATTATAGAAGCATAGTGCTGTCCGGATCACATACATATGCTTGTAGAGATACCGCCGCATATGGCAGTATCGGAGTTTATGGGATATCTGAAGAGTAAAATTGCATTGATGATATTCGATAAGCACGCATTCGTAATCATAAGGCGGTTCGTGCAGGCGCAGATAGTGTTTCCAGAGATTCAGCGATCCGTTCAACGCGTTATTCCGATCGTCGCATTTCATGCACTTTCCTCCATACGGTAAGTTACCGCACCCGGCCCATTCCCGCAACAGCGCAGGTGAACACAATGAGACCCATTCTCATGCAGGACGAAACCGCCGTCGGTATCCAGGAAGAAGCCGTGTCCAGCGCCGTGACGGATGAACGCGGCGGCGCGGTCGTTCTTTTTTATCGCTCTTCACGTTTTTCGTGGAATGACGTTTTTTCGCGTTGATTCTGACTTCATTAACCATTGGGATGCCTGCTTGCTGTCCGAAGCATTCGTACAGCAGGTATTATAGTAGACGTCGGTCGGCTTGCATCCGCATTCTGCAGGATTTATGCGGTGTTTTCCAACTGCTCATGCTTCCGTTTTCGCATATCGTTCGGGATTCGGGATTCGTCATATGGATGGTTTGCAAAAAGTGACAACTTCTGATATACTTTAGGAAAAACAATTCCGAACAGAACGCGTGAAAGACGATTGCTTGTCCGGCTTTCTGTCGGATATGGATGAAAGGTGAAACGATGCCGACTTATGAATCTCTGACGCCCGAAACAGAAAATAGAATCCGCGCCGAACGAGCGGCGGGTTCCTTCGCCGCAGCTGCATTCGATGAGAACATGGTGATCCGCCGCGATCCTGCCCGCGACAAGGCGAACGTGATCCGCACGGCGTTCATCCGCGACTGCGACAAAATCATCCACTGCCCGTTTTACAACCGCTACGCCGATAAAACGCAGGTGTTCTCGTTTTACAAAAACGATGACATCAGCCGCCGCGCGCTGCATGTGCAGCTCGTTTCCCGCATCGCGCGCACCATCGGCAAGGCGCTGAATCTGAACCTCGATCTGATCGAGGCGATTGCGCTCGGCCACGACATCGGCCACACGCCGTTCGGTCACGCGGGGGAGAGGCTCCTGGATGAGCTGTATTGCGCACATACGGGTCGGCATTTCAGCCACAACATCCATTCCGTGCGCGTGCTGGACGGGATCTTTCCGTACAACATTTCCCTGCAGACGCTCTGCGGGATCGCCGCGCACGACGGCGAGATCGAGCTGGGCGAGTACCGTCCCAAACCGCTGGAGAGCTTTGAAGAATTCGACTGCCGGATCGAGGCGTGTTATCTCGACAAAGCCAACGTCCGCCGGCTCGTTCCCTCCACGCTTGAGGGCTGTGTGGTGCGCATTTCCGACATCATCGCGTACCTCGGCAAGGACAGGCAGGACGCCGAACGCGCCAAAATCGTCTCTGCCGACAGCTTTGAGGGCGGCGCCATCGGCTCGATCAACGCAGAACTGATCAACAATCTCGTGGTCAATATCGTCGAAAACAGCTACGGCAAACCGTATATCCGGCTGGACAATGTGCACTTTGATGCGCTCCGGCAGGCGAAGGCGGAGAACTACGCGCTGATTTACAGAAACGAGACCGTGCAGGCGCAGATCGATTCCTCCATCCGTCCCATGATGACGGCGCTCTACGACAAACTGCTCGCAGACCTTGTCGCCCGGAATACGGCATCGCCGATCTTCACGCATCATATCGGCTACGTGAACCAAGCCCACTACGAACGGAAAGTGCCGTATGCATCCACAGAACCGAACCAGATCGTGGTGGATTACATTGCCGGCATGACGGACGATTACTTTGTGGATCTGTATGCGCATTGCTTCCCGGATGATAAAACCAATATTCAATACATAGGATATTTCGATTAAACATTGTAAACGGCAGCATAGATCGTTGAAAGGACGAACGAATATCCGGAATGTCCGATTCGACGCTTTCCGCTTTTCAAACAGTCCGGCATAAGCCATTTCCGTGCGCAGACCGCAGACGGGAGGCCGGTCGCAATCCACCGTGATAAACACACCGCCGGGCTCCATCCAGTGAAAGGACTGCGAACAGACGGCTGCATCCGCACACAAGGCAGGCAGACCGGTGTCATGCGCGTATGCTTTGCGCAAGGAAACGACCGCATTGCGCTTTTTGTTCGGCGAGCCGCAGCATATCCTCGCTGGGCTATATCCCGATCACGGCATTGCGCGTCCGTCCCAACAGGCAGTAGACGGTCCTGTGCCGCAGCCGAGATCCGCAACGGCGTCCGGCTGCTTTTTCATGAATAAACGGATAGCGTCCATTACGCAGTGCGGCATTTGCGGTCGGGCACTTTCATATACGTCTGCAAATCCGGTGAATCGATCCGCGCTTTTGCTCAATTCCATAGACGGGTTCCCCTGCAGAAAGCATCGTATTATTTCCGTATAAACGCACTATCCGTATGATCCTCTGCGCCGACGAACCGCTCCACTCGCATGTGCAGATCATACGTTTCCCGCAGCGCGGCGATCTCGGACATCATCGGCGACGCGTGGTGTGCATCGAGCGCGTCTTGGCTCTCCCAACTGTCAATCAGCAGGACGGTCTTGTCATCGTGCAGCGGCGTGAAGTAAGCATATTGCAGGTTGCCTTCTTCCGCACGGATGCGCTCGGCAATACCGCGCCGCTCCATTTCTTCGGCAAAGGCGACCGCATTACCAGCCTGTTCGCTGGTGTAGAAAATATGAATTGTGATTGGCATAGCGATTCTCCTGCTTGTTTTCGTATATTTGATTATACCATACCCAACCCGATCCCGCAACAGCGCAGGCAAGCTTTTTGATCCCTATTCTTATGCAGGAAAGAACTGCAATTGTACCGTCAGCGGCAAAAACGTCGGCGAGATCAACACGTCGGATCTGCGCAATCCGGAGAACTGCATGACGTGCCGTTCGTGCAGCCGGATGAAATCCATCCGGGTTGTCTGCATATAACCGGCGCAGTTTCTATTCCTTTCCGTCTGAGGAACTGCTTTATATAAAAACGACACTGCACTCATTATCGGTATGGCATATAAAACGGGCGACGGCTGGACTTTTAAAGCAATAGGCAAAGGCTCAAAAGCCGCCGATATATGGCAGCTCTTAGGCGAGTGCGATGACTTATAATACCGCGTTCAAGTAGGCTATACAAAGAAACCGGCATAGAGAAGCGTCTTCGGCGTCTTTTCTATGCCGATTTTGGTATACAAAAAACGAGGTCGCATTTTCACGACCTCTGAATGCGTTGTTCGCTTTTTCGTTTCTTTGCTGTTTGAAGTAAACATTAGACACCTTGAACTATAATCGAGAGACTGTCGCCGTAGGTTTTTTTCTACTTGCGACAGCCTCTTTTGATGCAGTGAAGCAATAGATTACTTATTTCACGAGAACCGTCCAGCCGTAGGGATCGTCGATCTTGCCCCACTGGATGCCGGTCAGCGTGTCGTAGAGCTTCTGCGATACGGGGCCGATTTTGCCGTCGTTGATGGGGTACTTCTTGTCCTTGTAGCACAGCTCGCCGATCGGGGAAATGACTGCCGCAGTGCCGCAGCCGAACGCTTCCTCAAGCGCGCCGGTTTCCATAGCTTCGATCAGTTCGTCGATGCTCAGCAGGCGCTCCTCGACGGGCACGCCCATGTCTTTAAGCACTTCGACGCAGCTCTTGCGCGTGATGCCGGGCAGGATGGAGCCGCTCAGCGCGGGGGTAACGACCGTGCCGTTAATTTTGAACATGACGTTCATCGCGCCGACTTCTTCGATATACTTGCGGTGTACGCCGTCGAGCCACAGGACCTGGGAGTAACCCTTCTGCGCGGCACGTTCGCCGGCGCGCGTGCTGGCTGCGTAGTTGCCGCCGCACTTAGTGTAGCCCGTGCCGCCCTTGACAGCGCGCACATCCTGATCCTCGATCATGATCTTGACAGGGTTGATGCCCTCGGCATAGTAGCTGCCGACGGGGGAGGCGATGAGCATGAATACGCTGTGGTGCACGGTGTGTACGCCCAGATGCTCGTCGTCGCCGAACATGAACGGACGCAGATACAGGCTCGTGGCCGGTTCGCTCGGAACCCAGCTTTCCTCGAGCTTGACAAACGTGTTGAGGATCTCCAGCATGTCTTCCTCAGGAATCTGCGGCAGGCACATACGCTCTGCGGAGCTGTTCATGCGGCGGGCGTTCTCGATCGGGCGGAACATCTGTACCTGACCGTCGGGACGGCGATACGCTTTCAGACCCTCAAAGATTTCGGCGCCGTAGTGCAGCGCGGTGGTGGCGGGATGCAGAGAGATCGGACCGAACGGCACGATTCTGGCGTCATACCAGCCCTTTTCGGGCGTGTAGTCCATCAGGAACATGTGGTCGGTGAACACCGTGCCGAATGCGATGCCGTCAAGATTGGGCTTTTCTTTCGGCGTAGTGGTTTTGGTGATTTGAATATCCATAGTGAACTCCTTTCGTTTATTACGTAGTCATTATGCCTCGGCGCCGAGTGTCAACGCCTTGAGGTTGACGTCGAGCATATCCGCGTGCTTGGCGGAAATGACCTTGCCGAGTGCGGCGCGGATGCCGGTCTCCTCGCTGCTCGAGAGCAGGGAGAGCAGTTTGCCGCCGAGGATCATGTTCGCGAGCGTCGGGATGCCGTTGTCGCCTGCGAGCTTCGTTGCGGGAACGCCGTATGCCTTGACGTCCGTGCGGCGCACGTCGCGGTCGATCAGCGACGAATCGTACAGGATGATGCCGCCGGGGACGACTGCGTCCTCATAGCGGTCGAGCGACGGGATATTCATAGCCACAAGGATGTCGGGCTTGGAGACGATCGGGGAACCGACCGGCTCGTCGCTGATGATAACGCTGCAGCTTGCGGTGCCGCCGCGCATTTCGGGGCCGTAGGACGGCAGCCAGGAAACCTGCTTGTCCTCGATCAGACCTTTGTACGCAAGAAACTTGCCGGTGAACAGAACGCCCTGTCCGCCGAAACCGGAGATCAGAATCTGAGTCGTCATGCCTGTTCCTCCTTTGCTGCACTGCGATCCTTGTACACGCCGAGCGGATAGTAGGGGATCATCTTTTCGTCGATCCATTCCAGCGCCTTCTGCGGCGTCATGCCCCAGTTGGTCGGGCAGCTCGAAATGACTTCGATCAGCGAGAAGCCTTTGCCGTCGATCTGGTTCTGGAAC
>JAFSYM010000049.1 GCA_017450005.1 Clostridia bacterium | reverse complement strand
CTCCTGCATGCACTTGACCGTCTGATCCGGCAGGAGATCAAGGTCGCCGTTGCATTCCAGGATTGCCTTGGCAACGGCAAGGGTCATAACGGAATCGTCCGTGAATTCGCAGCGTTCGTCAAACAGGCGGAACTTTTTGCTTTTGATATTGTGCCACTCAAACCGCGATCCTACGATGTCTCCGATAATTGCTCCGATCATACATACTCCTCACTTTCTATGTTTTGTGTTATGGGTTACTGCTCTTTTCCCATCAAAAGAACTCTATACCGATACAGTTCCGGCATACAAAGGTCAATCCGCCGAATCTGATCCTGCTCGTTCAGGGTCAGGTCCACGATAACGCAGTTTACCTGCCCGTTCAGTCTTTGCCGCATCCGAAGTGCGAGCTTGTTTGGTTCGTACATCAACACGAATGTACCGCGATGCGGTTTCCCGTTAAACAGCATTTCCGTATTCTGTAACGGATTACAATCGCCGATGAACTCAATCAAGTCACATGTCGGGCAAACGTTGTGTGCCCGCAAGGTTTTTCCTTTTCCGGTAAAATATGCCATGACCGCGTCCTTTCCGACCTCCGGATCTACGCGCCATTGCGTTTCAAAAACGCAGTCATCTGCCAGAAGCGGGAACAGTTCTTCGAACCGGCCGCCGGAATAACAGCGGGCAAGGGTGTAAAGACATTTCTCTAAAACCGGATTCTTTGCCGCAGTGGTGTTTTCGTTCATTTTGTACCCCTTTACTGATAAAGAATGGAAGTGGCTTTGGTGTCATACCCGCTCGAGCCGTCGGCCTCACGCATGATCTTTCGATCCCCCGCATCCTGCGGAGCCGCCCAATGCCGTGACGCGTTCAAGGCGGAAGTCTCATTATGATGTTGCCCGAGACAGATTATTGTCTTGTCAATGTTCGATTCTATTATACGAAGAAACGGGGATCCTTTGGTCGCTTTGCAAGCGACAAATGTGATTGCGGCAATATACCCTTTGTGCTATTATGATAATAGACTCACGCAAGGAGCAACTAATATGCCGTATCAGATCATTCGCAACGATATCGTTAAGGTGGAAGCAGACGCGATCGTCAATCCCACCGACGCCCTATATTCCGGCACCGGAGGAGTAGATGCACGCATTCATTTTTACGCGGGAGAAGAATTGCGGAAAGTTTGCGACAGGTTGCCTTTATTGGGAATCGGCGATGTTGCGGTTACTGACGGATACCAACTGCCGTGCAAATATATTATTCATACCTTTGGCCCGATCTGGCACGGTGGAGAAGAAAATGAACGAGAAAATCTGATTTCCTGCTACCGGAAGTCGCTTTGTGCAGCAGAGGAAAGGGGCTGTGCATCCATTGCGTTCCCGCTGATTTCTTCGGGGACCTTCGGCTTTCCGAAGCGGCTGGTTCTTCGAATAGCTCTGGAAGCGATCACGGATTATCTGATGGATCACGACATGACGGTTTACATCATTGTGTATGACCGGGAATCGTTTGAAATCAGCAAGCGTCTGCAAACTGACATAGACGCCTTTGTGGATGAGCACTATATCGCCCGTGATGAGCTGCTTTTCGATCCTTATTCGTATATTTATCACGCAGAAAAACGGAAAGAAGACCCGTCCTCTGTAAAGGAACAGGCGAGGAATTCATCTGTCAAAGCCGATTCCGGCAAAAACACAAAGTCTCTTTCTGCCATGCTGTCAGAAATGGGCGATGGCTTTGCTGCATCCCTGTTCCACCTGATTGACGAAAGAGGGATGACGGACGCGGAGTGCTATCATCGGGCGAATATCAGCAGGCAGAATTTTTCCAAGATACGCACGATCCCCGGATATCTTCCGAAAAAACCGACGATTCTGGCACTTGCGGTCGCGTTGAAACTATCTGTTGACGAAACGAATGATTTGCTGCGCAGCGCCGGTATGGCCCTGTCCAACAGCAACAAGCAGGATGTGATTGTGGAATACTTCCTCTCAGTGAAAAAGTACGATCTGATGGAGATCAACGAAGCGTTGTACAAAAACGACCAGCCGTGTCTTGGAAATGTACTTGAATAAGGAACAAGGTTGTATTACGGTATATACTTCGTTTTTTGTGATTTTCCTTATTTTGAAAACGAATTCATGAGAAAGAAAATACTCGTTGATGATATCCTCCCTATAATCCCCCTATGAGCAAGAGGTTACGCGCGGAGGCCCGTGCGACAAGCAAACATTCTTATTTCTGCATTTTTTTGAAATAATATCAGATTTATAAAACCAAACGAAGATTTCACCTGTCCTATGATACAGAAAGAGGAAAGGAGAACGGCGATGACCTTCTATCAATGGATCAGAAAATGTCTTCTTTGGGATGAAAAACGAAATGTCCTGCCGGAAAAGAATAAAGCGAATCTCCGAAAAAAAGTCATGGATGCCCATGCCAAACCGTCAGCAGAGATCGACACCGGTGCGGAAAGTACTGCACAATAACTAACAGGCACAAACGGCCAGTGATCCCGTCTTACTCCATAAAAAACAAAAAGGCATACGCCTCAAAAAGAAAGGATGTTTACTATGATGAATTGCCCGAATTGCAACCATGAAATCGAAGTCGAAGAGGCTTTTTGCCCCTATTGCGGAACCCGTCTTGCCGACGGTAAGGCGTTTACGGAGACGCTGACACCTGCTCAGCCGAACAAGCGCAACACGGTTCTCGGCATCTTTGCGTTCATTCTTTCCCTGATCAGCGCATGGACGACCTTCCTCAGTGTGTTCGTTGAAAAAACAGGGTTCTTCGCCGGCGCGCCGCAACAGATGCAGGGCATGTTCTCCGTCGTCGGAAGTTTCTTCTGCCTGCTGACCGTTCTCTTGGCCTTCTTATCCCTGTTCGGCAGAAACATCAAGCGCGGACTCGGCATTTTTGCATTGATTCTTTCGTTGGTTTGTCTGGCTGTGCTGCACTTGCCGACAGACAATTTTTTAGCATGTTCGGCTGAGACCGTGAAAAAGGTCGTTGTCGTTTCGCCCTCGCCGACCTCAACCGCTGCAGCGCCGGAAAAAGCCGATGAAAAGATTCCGGAAGAGGCGGAAGAAACGGACAGCGCTTGGTCGCAGACGATCGCGACGGAGGACGTATATCTAACGATCGAGCAGGTGAACGATACGAATTATCGTCTGACGATCGACAATCAGTCCGACCGCGATGTAAATTTCGGATGGGTGCGCGATTCGGTATATGTGCTGATTCTGACCGAGCAGGGCAAGTATCGCAGCGAAATCAACGAATCGCAATTCAACCCCGTCAAGGCCTATACACAGAGAACCATTTCGTTCTCGCTTCCGTCCGACGCAGGGACTCCGATTTCGTTCCAGGTCGAAAACCTGTACCATCTGGATTCGCGCGGGCTGCCGTCCAACGGCGTCATGGAGGACCTGCTTTTCGTGATGAATGCAAGGTGAAGATACGCCGATGATTGGACGAACAAAACGAACAGCATTCCATTTTATTCATAGTTAGAGTTGAAACAACTTATATTTTACGATATACTGAATATAAAGATTCGATAATTGGGGGAAACGATGAGCGTAAAACGGGGATATGAACAGATTGCGGCGGATGTACTCTTGGCGCAGAAGGGCGATGCGGAAGCCATGAACCGCATCCTTGCCGATGTGCAGGACACGATTTATTACAACTGCAAGACCATGCTGCACAATGAACAGGCCGCACAGGACGCTACACAGGATATTTTGATTACGATCTATCAAAAAATCGGTGCGGTTTCCGACCCAAAGGCATATGTCGCATGGGTGCGGCGCATTACCGCAAACCACTGCAAAAACCGTCTGTGCAAGGTCAATAAAGAGTTTCTGATGCCCGCAGCAGAGGACGATGAGGATCCCTTTGCCGCCTTTGAGGATACCGATGAGCAGCGCATACCGGATAAGGCGTTCGATAACGAAGAAACGCGCCGCATGATCGTCGATCTGGTAAACGGACTTCCCGATGAGCAGCGCATGTGCGTGATGCTGTATTACTACGACGAGATGAAAACGCGCGAGATTGCGGAAACGCTGAAGGTATCGGAGGGAACGATCAAAAGCCGCCTGAACTATGCGCGTAAGTCGATCAAGGACGGCGTCAAGGCGTATGAGAAGCAGGGGATCAAACTATACAGCGTGTCCCCGATCCCGTTCCTTGGTTACTTCCTCGGCAAGACGGCCGCAGGCATATCCGCACCGATCGTGGCGGCAGATATTGCGGCGGCAACAGCGGCGGCAGCGACGGCAACTGCGACAGCCGCAACTGCAACGACAGCCGCAGCGACGGCAACCGCAACGACAGCCGCAGCGACGGCACCCGCAACGACAGCCGCAGCGACCACCGGCGCAGCGAGCGGAGTCGGTGCATTCTTTACGACGGTTATGGGGAAAGTCGTAGCAGGAATCGCAGTCGTGGCAGTACTCGGCGGCGTGGGAACGGGTGTTGCGCTCGCCGTACGGCAGCCGGAAACTGCGGCAGTGATGGCAAAAGCGACCGAACAGCCGACGTTTTTGTCAACGGAAGCACCGACGCCGGAACCGACCCGGGTTCCCACTGCAACACCGACGGAAGCGCCGACGCCCACGCCGACCCCTGAGCCGACGCCGGAACCAACGCCCGAACCGCCGGAGATGACCTTTCAGCGCTTGACGGGGCTGGACGAAGAGGAGACGGACTATTTGCTGGATGGACTGAAAGTGGTGTTGGCAGGGCAGAACGACCTTGGACTTGCGACCGACAGCCCGATTGTGGAAATATGGGAAATCCACAGTCTTGCCGCATACTGCGCCTATCGGGAAACGGACGCATGGAAGGAGGACGTTCCCGAATCCGAACTGGCCTGCTACGGCGTGCGCTTGGCGGACGGGACGGTGTTCTATCTGTACCTGGGCGACGGACTGCCGAAGGACGGCGTGACCGCGCACGAATGGGAGATCTACCGCGTGCAGATTCCCGACGGCGAGGATCTTTATGCGCAGACCTATCTTTCCGGCCCCCAGTGGACGGAATGGAGCACCGATCAGCCCCCGGAGGATGCAATAGAGATAAAGACGCAAAAACAGTACAGAGGAAGATGGTGCGCTGGATTATATGGCGACGACTATTGTTCGTATGGAACGTCCAATTCGGCGGAATTTGAAGCGGCATGGCAAAAGGATTATGCCCAAGACTGCGCATATTTTGCAGCAAAAGGGTTTACGGGACATTCATACTCTCGTTGGCAGACGGAAAGCGATTGGGAGTATAGGGGCGAAAACAATGATACAATGCCGCCAGACACGATATTTTATGATTATTCAATTACTTGGCGTGGAGAATTGAATCCGGATACCGGAAAATGGAAGCTTTGGGCGAAGTACAAAGACATTGGTGTCACGCCAACATTCTATGTACCATGGTCGGATTGGTATCCATCAGAAGATGAGATACCGACAAGAGATAATAATTTCGGAGAAGATGCAAGATACCACTGGCAAACAGAAATGCGCATCTGCTACCGTTGGCGGATACGGTAAAAGAAAAAACTGAAGAATAATAAAAACCATAAAACCAAACCCCTTCGGCCCCTGTCCTATTCAATGAAAGGGAAAGAAAATCCTTAAAACAAAGAAATCGGAGGAAATCAAGTATGAAACATAACCGAATCATTGCTTTGCTGTTGACCCTTGTGCTGTGCATTCTTTGCACAGCCTGCTCGCCGGAGGCACTTGGGCAGTTTGGTGAACGCATGGAGGATACCGCGGCGAATGCTGCTGAAACGGCAGCCGTCGTCACTGAATCCGAAACTACGTCTGTACCCGTGCCGTCCGAGGATCGGCAGACGGACAAGGCTATGCAGGATTTGGTGGAGAAAACGATGCAGTGCGTCCGAAGCCGCGATAAAGCCGGTTTTTCCGACCTGTTCGTCGATACCGACGCGGCCACAGTAGACCTTTGGTGGAACAACTTTTGCACGGCGGTGGACTACTGTGGCGGCGCGGAGCATGTGGATACCACCATCGTTACAAGGACGGAAAAGTACTATGTCGTAGGTCTTTGCTTCTATACCGTGACGGGCGTCAGTCCCAATTCCAAAGTATTCAAGTACTTCGGCGCCGTCATGACGCAGTACGAAAACGGAAAGGCGGCCTACACTAACCAATCGGATGAAATCTATCAGAAGGTGCGCCCGGGCATGGAGAACGCGCTGTTCAATGCCCTCGGCGAGGAAGGCACCTCCGCTCGCTCCGCGATGGAAAGCGGACGGAATTTCACGGCATTTGCTTATAACTGGATGTTCCTCGACCCGGATTTCTCCTTCTTGGGTCACTACAATACGCCGGAACCTCTCTATGTATGGCAGGAGGAAAACGGAGACGTAAAGATGATGCTGTGGTCCGCGAACGGTCTGGAGAATAGTATGAGCAGTTACGATACCGTTGTTACGCTCACGGATATGCAGCACGGCACGGTGTTTGACGGCTCCGTAGATGTGACGATCCCGCTCTTGCCGCACCGCAACGGATTTCGTGTTGTGACCATTCCGGCGGATCAAATCCAAACGGGGACGCAGGCATGGACGACCTTGCAGCAGCGTAGCCGTTCCCATTATTGACAAACAGCAAATAATCGTTTGCGGGCTTTGGCCAAAGGATATAAAGACCGCTTTGACGGAGAGCCCGAATAATTGACAGCAAGCAGGAACGCAACCCGTTCCTGCTTTTTCTTTGCAAAAAACAGATTTTTTTCAAAATCATAAAACCAAACTGAATCGATCCCTGTCCTATAGAACGTAAGACAAAGGGAAACACCCTTTCGAAATCAGACAACAGGAGGTCATTATGTCAAACGTTCCTTTTCCGTTTCTTTGCTTCGGCGGCTTCGTCATCGTCCTTTGGGTCGTCTGCTTTGCATTTCGCATGAGCACAGGCCGCAAGTCCTCCCGGGCCATACGGGAGTTGGAGGAGTATTCCGAGAAGATGCTGGCCAGGAATCGCCGGATCGACGCCATCAACGGCGTTTTTTGCCAGGTGACCCGGGGGCAGCGTCCTGCGAACAGCCAGGAGGTCCGCGCGTATATGATCGAATACGCCGGCTATGCCGAACGCTACAAGCAGGAGCAGGAGCGCTGGTATACGCTGCTGGAGGAGACCCGGGAAAAGCTGGAGAGCCTGCGGATCAGCCAGAACATGCTGGGCGGTGCAAACGATCTGGGCGCTATCCCCTATTACACCCGGACCAATCGGTACAATGATCTGGTTCACCAGTACAATCTCCATCGACAGGCCAACTTCGACGTGGAACTGGTCAAGCAGGTGCGGCAATTGGTCACCGGCACACCCCAGATGCCCTGAGGAAGGGAGCTAACCGTTTGCGGACTTTGGACAAAGAATATAAAGACTTCTCCGACGGAGAAGCCGAATAATTGACAGTAAGCAGGAACGCAACCCGTTCCTGCTTTTTCTTTGCAAAATGCGAATTTATTTTCAAAATCCTAAAACCAACGGACAAATAGATCTGTCCTATAAAACGTAAGACAAAGGGAGCCAACACCGGAAAGGGGACGAATTATGGAAAAACAGTCAATGACACAAACAACCGTTCAAACACAGGAAACGAAGCAGGAGGAATCCAAGCGGGGTTCCGGATGCCTGACGCTCATCTTGGTTTTTATCATTTTGGCGGCGGTGGGATTTCACTTGTATCGCGTGTGGGAACTGGATGCGAAAAACAGTGAACTGTATATGCAGATCTACGATTTGCAGTATCAATTGGAGCAGATGCAGTCGAGCCCGCTGCATACGCTGGACTTTACGGAAGCGTATCCGGTCGCTGCGGAAACGAGCGAAGAACAAGACATCCCGATGACATGGAAAACGCTGGAAAACGCGGTCGATCTGCTGAACAGATTGACGCATCCCGAGATGCAGAGTTACGAAGAATACTGCAAACTGTTTTATCGGGTTTCAGACGAAACGATCCGCACCTATTACGACGGCGAGCTTTCCGAACGGTATTGTCCGTATAATGATCCGACGCTCGTTTCGATGTTCCCCTATGAGGGGTACTGCTTCCTCGAATATGCGGTGACGAACCGGAACGGGTATTCCGAAAACATTCCGATGGTGACACATTACGCGGACGGGCGTTTTTATTACACGTTTGCGGACGCGCGGCTCATGCACCTCAAGGAGATCGGCTTCAGGGAGAAAGCGGAGGAGACGCTCGGCGAAAGCTACGCGCAGTATCTTCTGACCAAGGCGCAGGGCGGCAATACAGTCTCCTACGTCGATATTTCGGCGGTCGCACGAAACGTGCGGCAGGATGTGATCGTCAAAAGCACGCTCTATGCGTACCAGACCGAAACCGGCGACGTTACGGTTGCACTTTGGATCGCCAATGGCACGGATCAGGATCGCAAAATCCGCTCCGCGCAGGTTCGGATCATGGGACTTGGTGAAATCATCTGCAATGCGAGTTTCGAACTGCCCGAAACGATTGTCGTTCCAAGGAGGGAGGGAAAACTTGTGCTGCTGACGGTTCCGGCCGATCAGATCCTGACCGGTACGGCAGCATGGGGCAGCTATGCTTCCCTTGCTGCGGATTGGTCCTGAAACGACTGACAAGCTGCATAAAAAAGGGTTTCCAACGATTATTCCGTGAACGACGCAGGCATACAAGGCAAACTGAAACTGAAAATGACATAAAAAGGAGAGAAGGAAAAATGAGAAAAATGAAACGCATGATGGCTTTTATCCTCTGTCTGGGCTTTCTGCTCGGCGCAGTGCCGATGCAGGCCATGGCGGATGCGACTGTTCTGCCGACGGACGTTTCCACACCGTCGGCGGGCAATCTGTTTGTGGACGTACCCGGACAGTTTTTGTCCTGCGGCTCCGTCGAGGCGCTGCGGCTGCTGAACACCTACCGCTACCAGGCGTGCTATTACGGGGATAAGGACCCGCGCAATTCTTCCCGAAAACTGGCTCTTGCGGACCGGTCGGGCGGCGAAAGCCCTTCTGATGCGGTACTGCAAAAGCCGAACGGCGATTACGTCCCCGCGACGTGGTCGTATGACCTGGAACGCATTGCGGAGATCCGCGCCGTCGAAGCCGGTATTTATCCTTCGCATACGCGCCCAAACGGGAATGACTGTTTCACGGCGACATACAACGGCGTATCCTCGTGGGAGGAGTGCGTTGCATGGGGCGGCTCAATGCTCGGCGGGATGAACCAGTGGTACAGCGAACGCAGCACTTGGGTGAACGGCGGCTCCGGCGTCATAGGTCACTACACAGCCATGATTAACCCGTCCTTTGTCAGCTTCGGCATTGCGGCATTCCGGGATAACGGCGGCCGATTTGTCACCGTCGTATTGGAGGGCAGAAAAACAGCAGCTGCCAATCAGACCTGCTCGGGTCGCAGCGGTTCCTTTGTGCAGCGGATAGAAGCCGCCGGCAGTGCTGTTACAGGGCTTTCCGTGCAGGGCAAGGAAACAATGATGCCCGGCGAGAAGCAGAAGCTCGACGTGTATGCGGATTTCTATTACAAAGACGCTTTTGCACGCTCCACAAATTGGCCTGTCTCGTCAAGTGTGGAATGGAAAAGTTCGGACGCTGCAACAGCAACGGTCGATAAAAGCGGCAATCTGCAGGCGCTGAAAAACGGGACGGTGACGGTCACCGCGACGGTCCTCAACAAGACGGCTTCGCTGACCGTGACCGTCGGCAAGCAGCAGTATACTGTCACCTTTGACGCAAACGGCGGCACATGCAGCACTACTTCGGTCAAGGTCACCGAGGGCGATGTGATCGGCGCGCTCCCGACGCCGACACGCAGCGGGTATACGTTCGACGGCTGGTACACTGCTACATCTGGCGGAACGAAGCTGACAACGTCGTGGAAACCGACCGCGACGGCTACCGTCTACGCACATTGGACGAAGAATAAGGAGGTCTATACCGTCACCTTCGACGCAAACGGCGGTACCTGCAGCACCGCTTCGGTCAAGGTCACCGAGGGGAACGCGATCGGCACGCTCCCGACCGCTACGCGCAGCGGGTACACGTTTGACGGCTGGTACACTGCTATATCCGGCGGCACGAAACTGACAACGTCGTGGAAGCCGACCGCGACGGCTACCGTCTACGCACATTGGACGAAGAATAAGGAGGTCTATACCATCACCTTCGACGCGAACGGCGGCACCTGCAATACCGCCTCGGTCAAGGTCACCGAGGGCAACGCAATCGGCACGCTCCCGACGCCGACACGCAGCGGGTATACGTTCGACGGCTGGTACACTGCCAAGTCCGACGGCACGAAGCTGACAACGTCGTGGAAACCGACTACAACGACCACGGTATGTGCGCGCTGGACAAAGAACAAAGAAGTTTATACCGTGACCTTCGACCCGAACGGCGGCACCTGCAGCACCGCCTCGGTCAAGGTCACCGAGGGGAACGCAATCGGTACGCTCCCGACGCCGACGCGCAGCGGATACACGTTTGACGGGTGGTACACCGCCAAGTCCGACGGCACGAAGCTGACGACGGCGTGGAAACCGACCGCGACGACCACGGTGTATGCGCACTGGACGAAGAACAAGGATGTCTATACCGTCACCTTCGACCCGAACGGCGGCACCTGCAGCACTGCTTCGGTCAAGGTCACCGAAGGCGATGCGATCGGCACGCTCCCGACGGCTACGCGCAGCGGATATGCGTTTGACGGATGGTATTGCGGCACGGAGCAGGTGAAAGAATCAACCGTTGTAAACGCGAACATGACTTTGACAGCGAAGTGGAAGGCGCTCTTCTGGCATGTCGTGTTTGACCCCAACGGGGGCGTTTGCAGCCCGACCGACGTTTCTGTGCCGGATGGCGGCACGGTGGACTTCCCCACGCCGACACGGGAGGGGTATCGCTTCCTGTACTGGTGCTATGGGGACGGTGCTCGCGCTTCCTCTACGTTTGCAATCCATTCCAATACGACGCTGACCGCCAAATGGCACAAGCTCGAGACATTTACCGTGACCTTCGACGCACAGGGCGGCACCGCGACGCCGAGCACCGTCACCGTGCGGGAGGACGATGCGATCGCCGCCCTGCCGACAGCGGTGAGAAGTGGATATCGCTTTGACGGATGGTTCACGGCAAAGGACGGCGGTACAAGGTTATATGACGGGTGGGTCCCTAAGGCATCCTGCACGGTCTACGCGCACTGGACGAAGGTGTATATCGTAACGTTCGATGCACAGGGCGGTACGTCGCTGGACAATACGCAGGAGGTCGTCGCGGGCGAAAAGCTCATAACGCGCCCGACTGCATGGCGGGACGGCTACAGCTTTCTCGGATGGTTCACCGAGAAGGACGGCGGCGCACAGGTCGTCAGCGGTTGGGAAATCACTGCAGACGTCACTTTCTATGCACATTGGGAAAAGAATAAAGAAAAGTACACCATCACGCTTGACCCGACCGGCGGCGTTTGCGAGATAGCGTCGGTCAAAGCCTGGGAGAATTCGCCCATCGGCTATATACCGTCTCCGACCCGTGAGGGCTATTCCTTTGATGGGTGGTATACGGCAAAGACCGGCGGTGAGCGGGTATATTCCACCACGACAGCCCCCGGCAGCATAACGCTGTACGCACATTGGACGAAAGACAAAGTGCGCTTTACACTCACGCTCGATACCAACGGCGGTGACGAGCCCAACGATGTTTGGGACATCGAGGAAGGCACAGCGGTCGCTCCCGCGTGGAGACCGAAGCGGGAAGGGTATCGCTTTACCGGCTGGTTTACGGATAAGGTCAACGGTGAACAGAGAACCTCGTGGACACCGACCGGCGACGAAACCGTGTACGCTCACTGGGAAAAGCTCCCTGATGTGTATACCGTGACATTCGACCCGAACGGCGGCACATGCAGCGCCGCCTCTGTCAAGGTCACCGAGGGCAGCGCGATCGGCACGCTCCCGACGCCGACGCGCAGCGGGTATACGTTCGAGGGCTGGTACACCGCCAAGTCCGGCGGCACGAAACTGACGACGGCATGGAAACCGACGGCAGCAGCCACAGTCTACGCGCATTGGACGGCAGTGCCTACTTCGACCCCGACGCCCGAGGCAACACCGAAGCCGACGAATGTGCCGACCCCGGTACCCACGGCGACGCCGAAACCTACGGATGTGCCGACCCCGGCACCCACGGCGACACCGAAACCTACGGATGTGCCGACCCCGGCACCCACGGCGACACCGAAACCTACGGATGCACCGAAACCGACGAGTGCACCGACCGAACCGCCGAAGCCGCAAAACTGCATTGTTTTCGAGAAAGGCGGTCTGCCTGAAGCGGGCTTTGTGGAGGTGGACGGCATTCCGTATCCAGTTACGGGCGATGCCGTCGTACTGCCAGACGGTGTGAAAGCATCGCTTGTGACACAGTACACGTTCAACAAAGTCTCGGCTGACGCGCACGAGATCTATCCGACCGCCATGAAGGTGTGGGAGGTCGTCAGCGTGAGCGGGACGCAGACCGCGAAGCGTGTTTCCGCGCTCGATGATGTTCTGCAATACGCGGGCAGTTCCATCCGCATCACCGGCAAACCGGGCATTCGCATGATAACCTCGATTCCGAAGGACAAGAAAAATGCGCTGACGGGCAAGGGCCTCGGCGGATACACGCTTGTCGAATACGGCACAGCGGTCGCGTGGGACAAGGACCTGTCCGACACCGCGCTGACGCTGACGCATAAAGCAGCGAAACGAGCCTTTGCCTATAAGAAGGGCGTCGCCGACCCTGTCTTTAAGGATACGGGCAAAGTCGTGCAGTACACGAACGTGCTTGTCAACCTGACCGGCGAAAAGTGCGTGAACGACCTTTCGATGCGTCCGTACATGGTGCTGAAAAACAGCGCAGGGCAGACGGTGACGCTGTACGGCGGCACGATTCACCGCAGCATCGGGTATATCGACTACCAGAACCGCGCAGCGTTCAAGTCGGGCACCGCACAGTATGCGTTTCTGTGGGACATTATCCACTATGTCTACGGCACGCGGTATGACGCGGAGTATCGGAAGTAACGGTATAGGGGCGGGATCGCCTCCCGCCCCACCCCGTAAGTGGGTCACTTTCCAACCGTTTTTCCGTGAAACGCCATGCAGAATACGATACAGTATACACAACGGATCACCGCAGCCGAAAGCGGACGTCCGATTTCCATTTGTATCATAGGAGGAGAAATATGAAACTTTGTAACTATCTTGCGCTTGTCCTTATGACTGTGCTGATCGTCGCTTGCACTGTGCCCAACGGGGCACTGAAAGTCCCCGCGGAGGGCGACACGCCGGTTGTACAGGATTCACCTGTCGTTACAGTATCTTTGGTGACACCCGAACCGGAGAATGCGAACGTTCCCGAACAGGGCGAGACCTCCGAAGAAACCTTGCCAACATCAGACCCCATCGAAGCGCCAACGCCGGAACCGACTGAAGAACCGACGCCGGAGCCGACCGAAATCCCGACAGAGCCTGCCGGTGTCCGTGTCAACGGCGTTGGCGTCGTCGGCAAAACATTTTCAAGAGGCGCTACGGTGAATGTCACCGCCTTGCAGGATGGCTATTATACCGTGGCGGATGACGATGGAGAATGGCTTGTGGAATCTTGGCTCGTCCGCATGGACGGCGAAACGGAGCCAAAGCCATACGACGCTTATGCGAAGGGCAATACGGCGGTGTTCTCCAATCCGTATCTCGAAGGGGAGCCGATCACTACGCTCGGCACCAACACAAAACTTACCGTGGAAGACGCCTTCAGGCTGCTGCTTCGTGTCACACTGAACGACGGCAGCGAAGGGTATACGCTCGCCTCCGGCGTCAGCAAGAGCCGTATTTCCTCCGGCGGCTCGCAGAGCTCTTCCAATGGACAGGACGGCGGCGATATCAGCCTTTCGGCGCAGCCTGCGGGCGGATTTACGGTCGTTCGTCTCGGGGCGTATCGCTATGCGGAAACGGAGCCGTTCACGCCCGGAACCGGTACGATTCTTGCCGAGGGAACGGAAGGGTATATCGCCGTCTTTAACGCTGAGGACATGATGCGGGTATCGGAGCGCGGCGAAGCGGTCTGCACCGTATCGGCGGGGGACAGGACCGGCACCGTCCCGACCGATCTGCTGGTCTTTGACGATCCCGCGCCGTATGAGGCGTGGAACGGCTATGCGAAAAACAACGCCGACCTGCACCGGCACTATCGGATGTTGGACGAACCGGAATCGCTGCGAACGAATACGTCTGTTCACGTTGTCGGCGAATTGCGCGACTTGTATATTGTCGAGGTCAACGGACAGACGGGTTATCTTCGCATGAGCGAGGTCAGTCGTGCCAAGATCACCGGCGGCGGTTCATCCGGAGGTGATTGGACGGAGCCGGTGCTGTAAACAGCAAAACGAGTGCCGTCTTTTGCCTGGAGCACGGAGCGCGGAGCAATGCTCATTGTCTTGTTTCGCGCTTCAGCCTTGCTTCATAAATATTTAGGGGTTTTTCTCCATAAAAAAGATGAGACCTGTTTTGATGCCCTCTATCTGTGCATGACAGGAATCATCGAAGGAACGCATATCTGTGTTATAGTATCATTTGCTAAAGCAGTATCATACAGGACAAACAAGTATTCCGGATCAAAGAAGACATAGTATCATGAACGAAGGTGCATTGTGAAAGAATGAGGAAGCCGGACTGCGGCCGGTAACGCAGTCCGGCATTTCATATAGAAAAAACCGAGGTGATGGCGTTTCCGTAGAAAACATGATATGCTTATAATCTGCTTTATTCTGTGATAACTTGTAGTTCAAACCACATTAAGGAACGGCGTTTAATTCGCAATCATTAATCCGCAATTGGTATGGCGGCTTAGTGACAATTTGTAGGGCATAGATTTATCTCCTCGACTTCAATAGAATAAGAAAACAATTATATAATCAGCCTTTACAGATCCAAAGCTCGCTCATTCAACAGAAACTCATATAACCCTAAATGCAGGATGCCGTCGTCATCTGTCCATGCTTTTGCATTGGTCTTCGTAATGATGATTTTCTTGAAGAAATCCTTGGCCCCTTTCAGAGGGCGCAGTTCAGCGGATAATTTTTCGGGCTGATCTGCGTTGAGGGCGGATTGAATATAATACTTCTTTGTACCGAAGTTGACGACAAAATCAATTTCACATTGCTTCTTGGTCCTTTTGCCGTCACGTGTTTCAACGATCTCCACTACACCGACATCTACTGAGCAATCGCGGCAAAGCAACTCATTAAAGATAATGTTTTCCATGAGGTGCGTTTCCTCCTGTTGCCGAAAATTCAGCCGGGCATTCCGAAGTCCCACATCGGTACAATAGTATTTCAGCGGGTATGCAAAGTGCTTTTTGCCCTTTACGTCATATCGTTTGGCACGGGCAAACAGGAAGGATTCTACGAGATAATTGAGGTAGGTGCCGATCGTGTTGCTGGACACCTTGATGCTCTTTACGCTTTTCAGCGTGTTCTCGATCTTGGAAGCGTTGGTCAAAGAACCGATCGAAGAACAAAGATCGTCCATCAGTTCCTCCAGCACCTGCGGGAGTTCAATATCGTAGCGCTCGGAGATGTCCTTGAAATATACCTCCTCGAAGAGCGATTTCAGATAGTTCATCTTATCTGCATTTCGCTTTTGCGAAAGCACAAGCGGCATTCCGCCGTAAAGGGCATATTCCTCATAAGCGTCGGACTTATCTCCACCAACGAACGCATAGTATTCCCGAAAGGACAGAGGATAGACTTTTATCTCATCTCCTCTGCCGCGGAATACGGTCAAAACGTCCTTCGTCAGCATTTTGGAATTGCTGCCGGTCACATAAATATCGACGTTGCGTAGCCGCATCAGCCCGTTCAACACGTTATACAGACGAATTTCTTCCGGGTTCTTCAATTCCTCCCTGGAAATCGCGTACTGCACCTCGTCAATCAAAACATAGTACGGGTCGCTCGTGTTAATCTTCTCACGAATATAGGCAGACAGCTTGCCTGGATCACGGTATTCCACGAACATATCATCGTCAAGGGCAACGGTAATGATTTGATCCTGCTTGACGCCGCTTTGGATCAAATAATCATAAAACAGCTGAAAAAGCAGATAACTTTTTCCGCATCTTCTGATCCCGGTGATCACCTTGATCATCCCGTTATCTTTCCGGTCAATAAGCTTTTGCAGATAATAATCTCTTTGAATACTGATTTGATTCACATCTGACCTCTCTTAAAATTTACGGGCATATTCCCCGGATTTCTAAAAATATTATGCCATGGTCAAGCAAAATAATCAAGAAGAAAAATGCGAAGTTGAGTGTAAAGTTCCGTAAGTTTTAAATTGAAAAGTTAATTATTTGCGGGGATGCACGTGCCACTTGCGAATATGTCATCATCAATAATGGAGACATCCCACTCTATAGACGGACTGGATATTTGAATAAAATGCGGAATCCGCAAAAGATTCAGATTTGCTGCTTATATATTTACATGTGCCATGATAAAATTCTTCATGAAAAAAATGCGAATGCCGCAAAAGAATCATGTGGAGCCAAACGGTGCAGTAGGGCTGTTTGGAGTTAAAAGCGAGAGAAGGCTGGACCAAAAATTTTGGCTAAAAATGCCTAAAAAGCCTCAGGTGCAACATTTTCCACCACATTTTTATTGAAAAATGCCTAAATATATGGACTTATTGGCATTTTGGAATTGCCAAAAACGCCCATTTTCCGGGCAAAAAAGCCCCATATATAGGGATTTGTCAATTCAAGGTTTCGCTCCTAAAAGCGGAACGCCGCGCGTTCGAATCGCGCCGGGGACGCCATAAAAGTCCGATACTCTGCCAAAGCTTGCAATCTGTTTCGGTACGTTGCTCGATAACCTTCTTGACTTTGACCAGAGCAAACTTGACGCGGCGATTGAATCGATCCTTCTCGAAAGCGGACAAGGCGGAAACGATCCCGCAAGATCGGAAGCAATCCTGCGACAAGCGCTCGAAAAGTATCCGAACAACGATTTGCTGTTAACGTGCATTTTGGAAGATATGGAACAGCAAAACCATTACGGATCCAGAAATACGGAAATCATTGAAACCGGCGAACGCATCCTCTGCTGTACGAAGGACGATTCGAACCGCATCGATGTTTATCGCGCCATGGCAGAGACTTACCATAAGATGGGCGAACAGGCGATGGCGGAGCAGTACCTTGAAAAGATTCCTGCCGTACACTTTATGTACTACGAGATCGCAGCGGCAAACAAGTGCGGCCCCGATCGTATCAAAAACATCGAATGCGCCGAAGATCTTTGCATGGAAGGTCAGTTATACAAAACGTTTCTGAAATAAAAAGTTACAAAACTCCTTTGTACAAACGGTGCGGCTTTCTTTAAAGAAAACATACACAAATTGTGTTTCATCAAAATCCATTACTTTTAAAGGGGATATATCCTTCTTCTCAATTTCATCCAATGCACGGTAAGACCCCAGTGTCAGTCCCATATTAGCGTTGACATAGTTTTGCAGAAACTGCCAATCGTTACACTCGATTGCAATATTGGGTTTAATATTATATTTATTGCAGCATGCCTTTTTATGCCTGTTCCGTTACCGGATATGCTCGACCCAAAGGGCGATCGCTTCGTCGATCCAGCCCTCCGCCGTTGTGCCCGGCGCAAGGCCGAGGCCGTGCCGTCCGCCGGTGAAGTACCTGGTGATATGCGGCACGTTGTTTTCCTCCAGTACCGCATCCATGCGGTCGACCTGCGGCTTTAAACCGTCCTCCTCAAAGATCCACATATAGGTCGGCGGGAACGTGCTGTCTACCTGCTGATCGACGGACAGGCTTTCGATCAGCGCCGCGTCCGCATCTGCGGGCAGCAGCACCGATTCTGTGCGAATATCGAGGCTGATGAGCGGGTAGCACAGGATCACAGCGGCAGGCTTCACTTTGCCGTATTTGGCATAGCCGACCTCCGGCGTGGACCAGCAGCCGACAAGGTGCGCGCCGGCCGAGGAACCGATCACCGCATAGTTGTCCATGGAGACCTGCCAGTATTCACTGTTCTCGGCGATAATATCAAGTGCCAGATTCACATCGTCAAGCGGTGTCGGATGCGCCATCTTGATCGAATACTGCAGAATGATTGCATTGTAACCGAGTTCCTTGATGCGCGCCGCATAGGCATAGCCCTCGTTGCCGTAGGCTGAACAGGCTTCATACCCGCCGCCGGG
Organism: Clostridia bacterium; assembly: GCA_017450005.1. GTDB lineage: Bacteria > Bacillota > Clostridia > Oscillospirales > Acutalibacteraceae > UBA1425. Next base: position 1,075 of record JAFSYM010000049.1, on the reverse strand, counting down.
GCAGACGAGCACGAACGGTTTGTTTTCGCCCACAAGCACCGGCGTCAGCGAAACCTGGCTTTTATTTTCGTTAATCCGGATCTGATAGGTCTTGTATTCCTCTGTTTCCATGCTGCTCGGCAGCGTGTAGATCGGATAGCTTGCTTCGCATTCCGCATACGTGACCGTAACCGCTTTTTCCCCAGCCGGAACAAACGGAGGCTTTTGATACGCACAATCCTCCGCGGGAACCGGCTCTCGGCTGCCGTCGTCGTAAACGGCAGTGACGACCAAGCCGGTCGGATCGATTTCCTGCCCGGACAGATACCAGTATTTTGCCTGTGATGCATCGACCTCGATACCCGTCACCGCGCGCTGCGGCGCTTCCTGCGCTGCCGTACAGCCGAGCAGAGCAAGCAAAGCCGTCAGCAGACATACACAAACGATCTTTTTCATTTCTTTTTCCGCCTTTCCGTCGTAATTCAATCTTCGAGCAGAATTGCACGTACCGAAGCGATCTGCTCTTCCGTGATGCCGCATTCGCGCAGCAGATAGTTGGCGACGGCATCCGAAAGCAAACCGGAGTCCGTGCCGTAATACTGCAGCATCATCGCATTCATGGTTTCCCATACGCGATCTACATGGTGCGTACCCATCGGTACACCGTCGCCCGAATAGTTCCAGTCCTTTTCACGGTTCATGCTGCCGACCGCCGAAAACGCCGAAAGCTCATAGTCCTTCGTGATGTCCTCGAAATCTACGCCGAGCAAGCCGAGGATCAGGTACGCCAGCGTGCCGGTGCGGTCCTGCCCGATCAGGCAATGGAAGTACACCGGATAGTTTTGTTCTTCGGCAAGCAGCGAAAAGATCTGACGGAACGCTTCCGGGGAGCGTTCGTCGTAATAGACGGTATCCGTCGCGGTATCCGACGGAAAGATGGACGTATAGCCGCGATAGGTCACGCGCAGATAGGCGCAGTTTTCAAATGCGGCTTCGGTCTGCCCGCCGAAATCGGAATCGTCCCTTAAGTCGATTTCCGTTTTCAGCCCCCACCGGCCGATCACAGCGCGGCCATAGTCCGTGAGCCGATGCGTTT
>JAFSYM010000048.1 GCA_017450005.1 Clostridia bacterium | reverse complement strand
CCGTAGCCTCTGCTTCTGTCTCCCAAGTACTCCTTGATCTCTCGATCCGTCAGACACGGAGATAAATTTTCAAGCATTAACTCGTCGGGTATGTCTGCGGAAAGCAGTGTATCGTTGTAAATTGGTATTACATGATCGCAAACAAACTCTCCGATGACGGCGCCGATCCCATGGCGTTTTATACGCGGGCTTTGTCCTAATCGCGGGATTTTAAGTGATGCCTGTGTCTCATAAATGTAGCACTTGAACGGAGGCTCAATCTTTGGGCGCGTCTTGCGGACTTCAACTGTTTTGTCTTTTCCACCAATCAGGTGTATCCATATCGGGTGGATTGACAGCATTACTGCTTTATTCATTCTGATGCCTCCTGTTCCGGGTACGGTTCGTTCCAACAGGATTTACAATCTCTGCCCGGACAACAATCTACGCCGCCAAAATAAACATCACGGCATAAACTATTCATCCACAAAAAATCTTTAGGAAACCGTGTCAAAATTGTATTGTTTGGAAATCTCTCAAAGAACACATCCGCATAGGTTTTCGGCTTCGGAAGTGGGTGCTCGTTCGACCACTTCTGCACCTTAGTTATCGCGTGGTTGATATTGCGAAAAGCGAACTCTTTGCAATCCAGACCAATGTCTAACGGGCAACCGATACAGTTATCGTCTGTACACGTCTCTTTCGGAAAACCGTGTTCGTCACGCTGTTGAGCGTCGTGCATCCGCGCCCACTCGGCGAGAAACTCAGCCGTATTTGTGCAATCAGCCATTTGTTTCACTCCCTTCGCACAACTCCGGCAGATTTGCCCGCACCAGCACACATGCGACCGGCGGTGTAACGGCGTTGCCGCATTTAGCTGTCTGCTCCTTTTTCGGGTACTCGTTCCCGCCCGCGAAGTTGTCAACGATTATTCCGTTCATGTCTCATTTCCTCTCATTGAAAATGTCATCTGTATTGATCCGTCTGCCATCGTTGGTTTTTCGATATACTCCATATCTATCATTTTTCGCAGTGCTTCCCGCGCTGTCTGTCTGTCAACTTCAAAGCCGAATCCGCGCCTGTTCAGTTCCATGGCTGCTCGCAGCGTTGTTCCGCTACCTGCTACAGGATCAATTACCACATCGCCCTCATCCGTGAACAATTCAATCAGCCGCTTCAAAACCGGTATCGGCTTCTGTGTTGGATGGATTTTCGGGTATGAATCATCCCGCTCCCATCGGAACCAATTCAGCACCATCTTTCCGTCGTTGTTGAATTTCGGAAGTTTTTCGCGGTACAGAATCAATGCGTATTCAACCGCACCGACCACCTTCATGTTTGCCTTCAATACCTGCGGTGATGTATTCTTCACAAACACCAGCGGGATGTAATGCTTGAAACCGTATCGTTCGGCGTAGTCAATAACGAGTTGAAGTTGCTGAAACGCGCAAAAAACGATCATACACGGCGCTTTTCCTTTTTCCTTTGGCTCCTTTTTCAGCAAATGATTGCAAAAATGGAAGAACTCGCAGATGTTGAACGAGTAGTCTGATCTGAAAAACGCGCTCTTGGCATGCTTGCTTTCGCCGTTTTTCCGATCTCCGTCTATGTACCATGCCGGATTGGAACCGTAAGCGTTTTCTCCGATGTTGTATGGAATATCAGCGATTACAAGTTGCGCTTTTGGTATGTCGTATCGCTTGAAGTTTTGAAAATTGTCATGGTATAGTTCTGCCTGATACATAAACTTCCCGTCACTCCTGTCCTGTGTACGTAGCTGGCACGACGTTCGGGCGGTGCGCCTTATAGAACGCGATTCCGTCGCACACGTCGACCAGTACCAGCGATTCGTGGAACGTGGACGGGTGGTCGACGTCATTGAACCAGAGAACCTCCGGGTCGATCATCCACTCGCCGCGCGTGAAAATTTGATCGACCGCTGCGTATGTCTTTTCGTTCGGCGTTCCGCGCTCAAAAAGGTCGTATTCTTCGATTGCCGCCTGCATGTCCCAACCCTGCGCGACAAGCTCGTTGTAGATGGCGTTTGCTGTTTCTATTTGGCAGGACAGCATCTTGTCGCCGACCTTTCCCGCGACCATTGCTGCTATTGTTTCGCGCCAGCCGTCCGGCAGCGGGACGTCCGGCTCTGTTGGTTCCGACCATACGTGCGACGCCTTCGGCTGTCCTTCGTCGTCCGTGTAGACTATGTATACCGCCGTCGTCATCTCCTCCGGCCTTGCGTGCGCGTGTGCCCTGGCGATTGCAAATGCCAGAAGCAGCAGGCAAAAGACGATCAGCCCCGCCGCCGCTGCGTGTGCGATTCTGTGCTGCTGTTTATTCATCTTCATGTGAATCACTACTCCATTTCAGCTTGTCCGCGTTCTCATGTGCAAGTTCTTGCATCCTACTTACTACCTTTTCAGCGATGGAAAAAGCCCTTTGCAAGTGATGCTTCACAAGGTTAGGTGCTCCGGTTATTGTATGTCCTGCGTAAGAAAAGCAGGCGTTTCCGCATCGGTCGAAGAAAAAGCAAATATCCATGTTTTCACAGTACATACAGCTATTCTTCACGGGCAGCCGCTCGCCTTGAAACCTGTGCCGATTCGCAAATCTTTCTGCCGCCGTTGTCGCGTCCCGGTTGCTGCATATCCACTTTATGTGTTGGTCGAGATTGTTCTCCCGGCAGGCTTTTTGTATAAGCTCTGCCTGTTTTTCAGGTGTCATTTCGCGCATCCTGTCTTCTCTCCCTGTTCAGCTTGTCCGCGTATTCCTGCGCGAGCGTTTCGCTCTCAAAGATTCCGCCAGAATACTCTCGAAACGGGTACTCGTCCGATACCTCACGATATACTCGGCAATACGTTTCTCCGAAAATCACCCAGCTCTCGACTCTCCATTCACTCATGACGTCGCCTCGTACTTGTCGTGCGCTTTCGGGTACCGGATGCATGTCCGGCAGGCGTTCGGGTTCGCCCTGTGCACGCAGTCTGACGGGCACTCGGTGTGCCGCCGCGCCTCTTCGATCTTTTCCCGCAGCGCGCGGTTTTCGCTCTGCAGCCGACGCTTGTCCGCCTCGGCCTGCGCCGCCTGATTGTTGGCCGCTGCGAGAAGCTGACGCAGCCGCTCGATCTCGCGTCTCTTTCTATTGAACATGGTTTATATCCTTCCTTCCTTTTCCCGCCTGTTCTCCGATTCGATCCATGCACGGTACTCGTCCGGGTGCAGCGAGAAGTATTCACTCATAGTACGGGAAAGATTCTCGCTCATCCTGCGGCGGACGTATGCCTCCTGCTGGGGCGTCATGCTTTCCCATGGGATCGGCTCCGCTCCGTCGATGGAGATATATGCACGGTATGTAAACGGTTTACTTTTTCCCATATCTCCCACCTCCATCGGAACGTATGCCGTCGTTTGTTTGTCCTATGCCGTTTTATCAGTCGTCCGTGTAATCGTCAATCACATTGAGCCCGTATTCGAGCGCGCATTGATGCTCGATCCTGCATCCGCGTGCTTCTTCCCACCCCTTGGCAAAATACGCGACGTCCGCGTCCGCCAGCAGATCAATGCTCCTTGCAAGATATTTCAGCGGCGTGCAGCCTTTGTCGGGATTGTAGTCCGCAAAATACGAATCGAGCACTTCCACATCCTCGCCGAAGTTTTCCTTCACGGATTGGATCGCCTTTTCCCGGACGCGCAGAATCTCATCCGGCGTCTTGCCCTGCATGGGTTGTGAAATGAACAGTTTCATGGAAATCGTCCTTTCTTTATATTGTTTCGTTTACGAAACTACCGCGCAAAAAAAATAGAATCAACTTTTTCTTTTCCGATGATTTCGGCAACAATCTGTATCTCATTTCTATAGAAGTCACTTTCTCCATTCATTTTCCGATACAGTGTGGTCTTTGAGATACTAAGTTTTTTCGCCAATTCCGGGATTGAAATACCGACCTCACATAAAGCGGCTCGAAAAAGATTCTCTTTAAACATAGTGATTTCCCCTTTCTGTTTCGTTTACGAAACCCATTATAGCGTTGTGTTTATATTTTGTCAATACATAAACGAAACTTTTTTCATTATTATTTATTAAATGTTGCAAATATGAAACTTATATGCTACAATGTTCGGCAAGGAGTGTATTATATGGAATTTAGAGATTTGTTACGACACCGTAGAGAAACCCTTGGCCTAACTCTTGAAGATGTTGGAAATGCCGTAGGAGTTTCTAAGACCACCGTGCAACGCTGGGAGAGCGGGAACATCAAAAACTTACGAAGAGATAAGATTTTTGCCTTAGCTCAAATACTGCAACTCTCCACGTCCGCCTTGATGGGATGGGATGAATCTACTGATTTGCAAACCAGAAACGCGGAATCCCTCTCGCCTATGGAAAACGAGTTGATTGATATGTTCCGGAAAACAACCGAACACGGCCGAATGCTGATCATCAGCACCGTCTTATCCATCTGCGACGAGGAAGAAAAAAATGCTGCGCCAGCAGATCAGGCACATACGGCTGGATAGTGGACTTATTCCATACACTTTGTATAAGTATTATCTGCAAAATTATTCGAAGGATGGTCAAAAATGAAAGACTTGAGTAAGAAACTAACGTCATTTTTTTTGATTCTTGTCATATTATCTATGGCTTTTCAGGCAAACTGTATTCCAACTATGAGTGGAGAGTATGGCAATAATATCACTTGGGTATTAACAAATACTGGAAAGCTTACGATTAGCGGAAATGGTGCTATGGATGATGCTACAAGTGGCTCTAAGCCTTGGCATGGTTTGGAGCAGTATATTGTAAGTGTCACGGTCAACGAAGGAGTTACTCATATTGGTAATTATGTATTCAATATGTTTAATAAGATGACTTCTGTAAAAATTGCACATAGTGTAACTACTATTGGTGAATATGCTTTTTGTGGATGTTCTAATCTGCGTAGTATAAGGTGGTCAAATAATTTAACATCAATTGGGAATAAATGCTTTTCAGAATGCAGTAGTTTAAGCAACTTGGTTATTCCAGATAGTGTTATAACAATCGGAGATGAAGCATTTGCCAATTGTCAGAATCTTATCGATGCTATAATAGGAACAGGTGCAACTACAATAAGTGTTGGTGCATTTCGACAGTGTACAAGTTTGAATAATGTTGTTCTTAATGATGGGCTTCAATTGATTGGTTCAGAATCGTTTTTAAACTGTATTAATCTGAAAACAGTATGTTATGGCGGCACAGAGAATCAATGGTATAGAATCAGCATTGGAAATGATAATTCTCCTCTCCAATCTGCCAGACGTTTTTATCATAAGCATAATGAAAATACAACAACATCATGCTTAAACTATCTTGCACCAACATGTACCGACTATGGCTTTTCAGGCGATGTATATTATCTCCCATGCGGAATTCAAAAATCAATTGGTGTAACATTAGAACCGTTAGGACACAATTATCAAGAAGAAGTTGTGCCTGCAACCTGTTTTGAAGATGGTCAACGTCTTTTAGTTTGCCAAAACTGTGGCGATTTTTCTGTCATAGAAGACATAAAGGCTCTTGGTCATAATTGGGACGAAGGTACAACAACTAAGGAAGCAACATGCACCGAAGATGGTGTCACTACCTTTACATGTCAAAATGATAACACACATACAAAAACGGAAGTAATTCTTGCAAAGGGACATAGTTATAAGACCGTTGTCACGCTTCCATCGTGCGAGAGCAAAGGCTTTACAACGTATACTTGCACTCGTTGCGAAGATAATTATGTAACCGACGAAAAAGCATCCATTGGCCATTCTTGGGATGCTGGTATAGTTACAAAAGACGCTACTTGCACAGAAGAAGGTGTTCTGACGTTCACTTGCCTAAATGACAACAGTCATACAAGAATCGAATCCATTCCATTAAAAGAGCACACTTACGAAGCGATTATTACCGAGCCAACATGTGAGTCGAATGGCTTTATAACCTATATTTGCTCTTATTGTGGAGATCATTTTACAACGGGATCGGCATCTGCGACAGGCCATATATTTGGGGCATGGTTGCCGACGAAAGCGGCAACCGTATACGCAGATGGTGAGGAAATACAAATATGCGCTAAGTGTGGTAAAGAAAACAAGCGTAGTCTACCAAAATTACCTATGCCAAAAATAACAATTCAACACTTCACATTTTCTTCTCCATTCTATGATTTTCGATCCACGATAGTATTCAGAGCAGATGTAGAAAATGCGATTGTCGATGGTCAAGTTCAATGGTATGTTGATGGCGAATATGTTTATACAGGTACTATTTATACTGCTACAGACGTGAGAAATGGCTTTAATCTTATGGCAAAATACACTGATGGAATTAGTGTTCTATCTCAAACAGATACGGAAAGAGTAAACGTCAACACAAGTTTCTTTGCAAAAATCAGAGCGTTTTTCCGCGCATTGTTTGGTAAATTACCAAATCTTACGCAAGAATGGTTTGGCAGCAATTGATTGTATGTAATTCCGCTGCTCCCGCGGCTTTGCCGGTCCCGGCGTCCCCGCCCACGCTGACCGCTGCGCAAAAAAGAAGCAAAAAAAGAACGCCCGCTCGCCATACAAATTTTTGTTGACAAGTGCATTCCAAAAATGCTACAATAAGCTGCAACTAATATTTAGTTGCAATCAGGATGTGATGTAAAATGAGTCAAAAAGAGAAGCTTGTAGCGCGGTTTTTGGCAAAGCCAAAAGACTTTACATACAGCGAGCTTAAGCAAATGCTTCAATATTTTGGGTACACTTGTGATGAGAGTGGAAACGGATCGCGTGTTCGGTTCTACAATCCGACAACCAAAGATATTATAAAACTGCACAAGCCTCATCCCGGAAATATCGTTCATGCGTATGTACTCGAAGAGGTACTGCAAAAACTGAAGGAGAGCGATCTATTATGAACAAAGTTCTACAGTACAACGGCTATTACGGTAGCGTTGACTTCTCCCTTGACGACGGAGTTCTGTATGGTAAAATCCTGTTTATCAATGATTTGGTCACATATGAAGCAGAAACACTTCCCGGTCTGATCACAGCATTCCATGAAGAAGTTGACGACTATATCGACTTTTGCCGTCAGGTCGGGAAAGAGCCTGAGAAGTCTTTCAAAGGTACATTCAATGTGCGAATCGACCCTGATCTGCACCGCCGCGCTGCGATCAAAGCTACTCTGCAAGGCATCAATCTTAATCAGTTCGTGACAAATGCCATTATGCACGAACTGGACGAAAGGCCTGAAGCAGACGATGAGTATAAGCGCGAACTTGAAAACATTACGGTTTCTGTTCAGGCTTTAAACCAGAACTTTATTGCCGCAACTGCTGTCGGCGCCATTTCAAACTTTAGGTCAATAAGACATTCGGGGGATGATTCTGATGTTTAATCTCAATGAAATAATTCAAAAACGCAATGTTGAATTTATCCTGACTGAGGTCAGCTTCCTTGCCAACGACTACAGAAACTATCCTGCAAACGCATCACTCAGCGGTCTTGATGAAGTCAGGTTGAAAGCCCTGACCAATACCGAGGCAGTTGTTTCCGTAAGCCGAAAAATCGAATCTCCGAATCATGACTTTCTCAGTTTCTATACCGCATACGATGTTGTCTTTCATTTTACAGAATCAATACCTGATGTTGAAACAATCTCTCAAAAAGATTTTCTGGATGAACTCATAACAACACAGAAACGCACTTTGGAAAACTGTTTGGCCAAAATCTCTCTGAGCATCTCATTACTCTCCGCTCAGGTCGCCGATGGTATACCGATCGTCACACCGCCCAATTTCATTGACAGCTAACGCAAGTAAACGCCCGCTCGCCTTCACGACGAACGGGCATTCTTCACACAAACCGAGGATGTGATCCCATGAAACTCGCAGCAGCATACGTCCGTGTGTCGGATGAACGGCAGGACGAATACAGCCCGGACAGCCAATTAAATCTGATACGGGATTATGCCAAGCGTAACGACTACCTGATTCCGAAAGAGTTTGTCTTTTATGACGACGGCATTTCCGCGAAGTCGACAAAGGGACGCCTTGAATTCAACCGTATGATTGCCATGGCCGAAAGCAAGGATCACCCGTTTGACGCAATCATCGTCTGGAAGTTCAGCCGCTTTTCCCGCAACACCGAGGACAGCATACTCCTGAAAGCACGCCTGCGTCGGCACAACGTCGCTGTGCTGTCCGTTTCAGAACGCACGGACGAGAGCAACGAGTTCGGCGAGCTGATCGAGCGCATCATCGAATGGGACGACGCGCACTACCTGACACGCCTGTCTCAGGAAGTCAAACGCGGCATGCTCGAAAAGGCTTCGCGCGGCGAGCCCATGAGCCGCCAGTTCGGCTATGATCTGCGCAACAAGAAGCTAATCCCCAACGCGGACGCCGAGATCGTGCGCCGCATCTTTCGGGAGTTTCTTTCCGGCGTCGGCATGGCCGCAATAGCAAAGAGCCTCAATGCAGACGGATTCCGCACGTCTCGCGGCAATCCGGCGGACAACCGCTTCATTGAATACACGCTCAACAATCCTGTGTACATCGGCAAAATACGTTGGTCAAAGGACGGCCACGCCGCATCCAAGCGCGACTACCGCAGCGATAACGTACTGCTCTTTGACGGTACACACGAGCCGCTTATTCCTCAGGAGGACTGGGACGCCGCGCAAGCGCGGCTGCTGGATCTGAAACGCAAATACACTCGATACCAGCGCCGTGAACAGCCAATCGAGTTTATGCTCAAAGGTCTGATGCGCTGCAGCTCATGCGGCGCGACGCTCTGCCTTGCGCAATCCGGCAAAGTGAACTATATTCAGTGTCACAACTACAATCGCGGTAAATGCTCCGTCTCGCACTGTTTGTCGCTCAACGTCGCCAATCGGGAAGTGATTGCCGCGCTGCAGCACGCCGTCCTGACGATGGATTTCAACATCGTCCCCCGCGTTGTCGACACCGGCAGCGACACAACAGACTATGACCGGCTGATCCGTGCCGAGGAGCGCAAGCTACAAAAAGCAAAGGAAGCGTATCTTGAAGGGATCGACACCATAGAAGAATACCGCTCGAACAAACAGAAGCTGCAGAAGCAGATCGATTATTTGCAGGCTGAACGCTGCAAGCAGCAGGAAATCAAGCCGTTCGACAAAACCGAGTTTGCCGAGAAGGTTTCCTCCGTGATCCGCCTGATCTCGTCCGACGCAGACGAGCTTGCAAAAAACGAAGCCCTCCGGTCGATCCTGCAAAAGATCGTCTACCGTAAAGCCCCACGCGAATTGATTCTATTTTTTTACGTTTGAATATATCTTTTTGCAATACGGCGGGCCTGACGGTGAACTCGGCGCGTCGCTGCGGTATCTGAGCCAGCGGTTCTCCATGCCGTATCCGGAGCTGAAGGGGCTTCTGACCGACATCGGCACAGAGGAGCTCGGACACCTCGAAATGGTCGGCACGATCATGTTCCAGCTCACACGCAATCTCTCTTACGACGAAATCAAAAAGAGCGGATTTGACACGTACTTTGTCGATCACACGACCGGCGTCTACCCGACGGCGGCAAGCGGCTTCCCGTTCACGGCGGCTTCGCTGCAGTCCAAGGGCGATCTGATTGCCGATCTGACCGAAGACATGGCAGCTGATGGTGCAACTTTGTAAGAGACACCAAGTGCTGAAACCGTTGATATTACTCACTTTTTTAAATGGACAAGTTGTACAAGCCTTTTACAGGGTGCGAGCTTATAAGAGACATAAAGTGCATTGTTGTACAAGCCTTATATAGGGTATTACTCTGTAAGAGACATAAAAACAGAGTTAGCTGCTTCACTATCCATATTATCCATACCCACAAAAATACAAATATATGCCGAAAGCGAAAACAGACCTACAACACAAATTGTAAGGTCTGTTTTCTTATCTTTCGGCAAAACCGCGATTAAGTGGGTATGGATAATTCTGGCTTTTCAAGCCCTCTGTTCTTTATCTAATAATCGTTCAAGTTGTGCTATGCGCTTTGATGTTCTGGGGTGCAGTCTTGTCATTTTCTCGGTCAGGCTCATATTATCGGATAGTGTTAGTTTTTGAATGAGGTATAGGGCATTTTTTAGCCCCTCGCCGTAGCCCATTTTGAACGCAAATTTATCTGCGCGAAGCTCGTTTTTTCGTATGTTGCCTGACAGTATAATATTTCCAATAAACAATAATACATATAGGGTCATGTTTATGCACTGACGAAGCAGGAAGAAAAAAGTGCGTATTAGTCCGCTAAAGTGTTTCGTGTCCTCGTCGTCCAAATCCATAAACAGAAAATCCAACGTCTGAAAGAACAGATTGAAAAACAACATAAATACCGTTACAAACCCATTACCGACCTTGTTTATTAAGTCGGCTTTTGTGTCTCCGTTTCGGATATGGGCTATCTCATGCAGGATAATCCCTTGTAGTTCTTCCTCGCTGAAAGTATCAATAGCTCCTTTGGTAATAGCTATAGTATGACTGCCGATAGCACAGGCATTGATAGCCATTGTATCTATAATATACGGCTTCATTTTCGGCAATTTCGGATTTACTTCTTTAGCTGACCTGTATACTTCTTGAAATAAGGGAAATATGTATTCCTTTTCCTGCTTCGTTTCCACAGGTCGCACACCATTGATAAACTTCAATATTCTTTCGCCAAACAATAACGCAATGGCAATCGAAACCGCATACAGCACCAATAAAATGATAATATCCCATGTTTTGGATAGTATTTTATTTTTTGAAAATAGCCAATAAGAAACAGAGAAGTAAAACGCGAACCAAAGTATATATTGCAGATTGCGAAGAATAAAACTCCCAATCCTGTACAAGGCCTTTTGTATCTTTTGCATAAACAATCCTCCGCTTTAGTCAAATGGTTTGTGTATATCCAATTTGCAATGAAACATTGTATCTTTTGACATAAAAATACCTTTACCCACAGGCAAACCCTTGATTTCGTCAGGGTGATATATAAACTCTCGCACTCGCCTTGCACTGCCTAATCCTGTTTCAGACATATCTAAATAACCTTTTTCCTTTAGCTGATAGGTCACATCTATAGAGGTTCGTGTACCTAAAATGTTTGCCCAATGTTCAGAGTTTAGCGCGCTGTTTTGACGAAGTACAATATAGTTGTTTGTATTCTCTATTACTTGTTCCTTAAAGGCTTCATTACAGGCAAAGTCTAAATCCGATAGGCTCTGTGTTGCTAAAATAGAAGTGATATTTGCACTTCTGGACTTGTTTATTAAATCAATCAGCGCAGGCGAAGCATAGCTGTTGATTTCGTCAAAGATATAAAATGCGCGGTTTAAGCCTGACTGGAAACATTTGTTGACCGCCTGTTTTGCATCAATCAGTACCAGTTTTCCAATCAATGGCGAAATTTCAGGATAAAGCAATGGGTTCAGTACAAACAAAATTACTGCGTTTTCTCGAATTGCCGTGTATATGTCTATCCCAATTTCATCAAATAAACTGCCAAATTCACTTTCGGCAATTGTGCTGAATCTTGCACTTGCGCTTTGTGCAATCTTACCACATGTATCGGATATTTCCAAATTTAAGCTATGTTCTGTTTTGGATATAACTTCCGCTTTCAACAATCTTGAACTTAGGGCATTGAATTTTGAAATGCTCATATTTTGAATAATCGTGTGGAATGAAAGCGGTATACCGTTCTGTTGGAGCAAAATAACCAATCTTTGCAAATATCTTTCTGTATTTAGCTTGTAATGCTCCTCGCTCCATTCGGTTAAGTTAATCAGCATATCTTTGCACATTGTCGGACTTGCATTGTGAAAAGGATTGTATTTGACCGATATAGCAGGATTGGAAAGAGAAATTACATACAGTCTTTTTCTGCTCTGCTGGCAAAACTGCCTTGTGATTTCCAATAAAGAACCTTTCCCCATATCGCCCTTGCCGTCTAAAATCAGCATAGGATAGTCGCTTTCAATCCCATGTTGGATAAAGTTAGAAAGTGCAACGGTTTTTCCGCTCCCTGTTGTACCGCATATAAAACAGTGTTTGCAGTTATCGGGAATGTATATCTCTCGCTTGTGGCTGTAGCCTATCAAAGTACCTGTTTCATGCTTGGCAAAGTCTTGTTTTCGTCTCTTATGCATGGCTTTTAGTTCTCTCCAAAAGTTAAAATATTTCTTAATAATCAAGCTTTTGCGAAGCTCGATTATCATAATTATCACGGGAACCGCGATACAAACAAGAAACAAACCCTTGTTGTGTTGGTTCACACCGTTCCATAAAATGTACAATATTCATATTGATTTCACCTCTGCAATTGGGATAATTTTTATGTTCGGATAGCTGTTTTTCATATCCGCAAGAAAGGTATATATGTTTGTTTGCAGGTCAGGGACAACCCATATCTGCCCATAATAGTTGTTGAAATTGTCGATTACATTTTGCTTAAATCGCTCTTTTGCTTTCATGGAAAGCTCGATTTCCACACAAAAATCCTTGCTTTTCTGCGTTACAACAAAATCTGGCCTGTGTTTTCTGTGGCTGAAACCATCTTGCCTGTGCAACTGTTTTTCAGTCGTTATTTTCGCATATGGAACTCTGTATTTCTCATGAAAAAATATTGCCGTATCAACTACCGCTATATCATGTGCAATCTGTTCCACTCGAAATTTTTCTTTTCGGTTTGGTATTCCTAATAGTGTTTTACCCAAAGGGGCTAATGAATATAGAGAGGGAACACCATACAGTATTTTCTGCCTTTGCAAATAGTTTGCTTCTATCAGCTTGTGCAATCTCCTGTCACAAGCTCTCTGTCCTGTAAATCCTGCTATACTGCATATCTGTCTCCCTGTAATCACTCTCCACCTATCCACTTCTTTCATAATCATATAATCTCGCTCTACCAACCTAATACCACTCACACACTCACCACACTTAAAAGATAAATATATAATTACAATAATTACTTAAACAACAAAATCATATACACCGCATACAACACACATCATGTCAAGATAACCGCATGCATTGAATATGTACTATACAATATATTTTATATATAGTATGTAACTACACGATGACAGGGCGGGGTCTCGGGTCACAAAGCCGAGACCCCGCCCTGTCCATCGTGTTCAATCCCTGTCAAATCAATGCATTGCGGTTTCGTTTTTCTTTATTCAAATGTATGCGGTGTCCTGCTTAAACAGAACACTTTTGTATCGCCATAAAAGAACAACAAAAAACAAAAACAGACAAGCCGAAACTTGCCTGTCATAATATTCTCTCTGGAAGAATAGATTATATTAAACTGAAAATCCTGTAGTGAATTTTTCGTGAAGTTTGTTACTCAACGAAACGGAAAATGTATCCTTTTTCCTATATATAGTATAAGAAACGACAGGATTTGTCAACATCTTTGCGATAAAATCAAGAAATCTTAAGCAAATCTTAATCCAAATTCCTTGAATTACTGCCTTTAAGGGGTCAAAATAATGGTCTATAGTCAGACGGAAAGGGTGATAAAAATGTCAAAACGCGGTGAGAATATCCACAAAAGAAAAGACGGGCGATGGGAAGCCCGCATACGAGTAGGAAACAAATATAAATCCATATATGCCAAGAGTTATACTGAACTGAAAGCCAAAATCAGACAAGGCATAGAAGAACCAAAACCTATTGCTACCCCTATAGCAGAGACTATCATGCAGGATATATGTATGGATTGGCTAAGCCACATGGAATACAATGCAAAGCAGTCTACAATTGCAAAGTATCATCATATTGTCACAAAACACATTATTCCGACTTTAGGTAATGTACTTGTGGCAGATATAGACTACAACAAGGTAAATGCGTTTATCAAAGAGCAATCTACAAGCGGTAATTTAGTAAATAAAAGTGCACTATCTTCTAAGACACTAAAAGATATTGTATGTGTTTTAAAGCAGATTTTCAAATTTGCGCAAACCAGAGGCTATGCGGATACATTCAGTTTTGAGCTTTTGAAGCTGAAAGCACCGCCTAAGGATTTAAGAGCACTGACTGCCAGTGAGCAGGAAATACTTGTCCAATATTTGAAAGAGCATATCACCTATGAAAATGTTGGAATACTGCTTGCCTTATTTATGGGGTTTCGCATTGGGGAGTTATGCGCTTTACAATGGAGAGATGTAGACATACAAAATTCTTTAATCCAAGTTAGCAAGACACTACAGAGAATACAGAACACGGACAAAGACAGCGCAAAGAAAACGATTGTGATTATTGATACACCAAAAAGTTTAAAATCTGTCCGTATTATTCCAATCCCTAAATTTATACAGGATATTCTAATAGACATTTATCAAAATCATAGTGGCGAAGATTATATACTGACAGGCAATGCCCACTATATGGAGCCAAGAAAATATCAGTATAAGTTTAAAAAAAGATTAAAACAAATCGGGTTAAAAGACATCAATTTTCATGCGTTAAGACATACTTTTGCGACAAGAGCCGTAGAACAGGAAATGGACATTAAGAGTCTTAGTGAGGTATTGGGTCATGCAACGGTCAGCTTTACATTAGACAGATATGTTCATTCCTCAATCGAATTAAAGAGAGCTGGCATGGAAAAGTTGGTTGCCTGTTATTAAGGGTCAGATAAAAGGGTCAAAAGCGGAAGAAACCTTGTGTGATAAGGCTTCTTCCGCTTCTTTTCGTTGAGTAACAAACTTCACGAAAAGAGTATATCCTATTTTTCGTATTCTGTACAAATTTTTGCTTCTTATACGCAATTTGTACAAAATTTCAGTTTGGAGGAAAAGAACATGAAAAAAGTACTATCCGCTTTATTGACCGTGGCACTATGTCTGTGCTGCGCAAATATCGCATTTGCACAGAGTGAGGAACCTGCCGTATACGGTGAAATTTTGAATAATCAGGCAACTTCTGACCTGATTGTTGTATTGACCTATGACGGAGCTTATTCACAGGTCGGTGAACTGCCGAGTGTTACCTTGAAAAGCGCTTCACAAGAGGACACCGCATTGTCCGCAGACAGTATTTTACAGCAGGTTTATTTCTATGAGGAAACCTATTATCCGCAACTTTTTATCCGACTGCCGGAAACAGACGAGAGTGTTTATAAAGAAACGATGCTGTATGTAAGCGCTGGTGCATTTCAAGATAAAAATGGAAATGAATCGTCTGCTGTATCTAAAGAAATTGAATATTTACACAGTGCTAGATATGACGTACAAGGACATAGTGACTATGTAATTCCAGATACAAGGATTTTTTCAGATTCAAAAAATTATGTATTAGTGGGTACATCGGTTACAACATCGTATGACAATTTTGTAAGAAAAAACGAAGATATGTGGGAAAATGCAAGCAAATTGTATGTTGGAAATGATGAAATATATACAGATTTTACGCCACAGGAAGCAGACACTTATACCATAACCTGCAAATTGAATGATTTTGTCTGGGACGAGTATTCATTTACCGCTATGGATAAAACTCACGCACATTGGCAGGGAATCCGCTCGTCCTTTATATTATTGGTTGAATCCCCTGTTCTCTTTTTGGCAGGAATTGGTCTCACCTTTATTCTTCCGGGGTGGGGTTGGGTACTCGGTCCAGGAAGCATAATGGGTGCATTGGTAGCTCCAATTGAATTCATTGAAAGCTTATTCCGCACTCCTTATGAAAGCGGAACATTTCTTTAAAATTTAAGGATATGACAAGTCAAATAGGTTTGATAAACAATGAAGCAAAAACAATACTTCGTAAAAAAGAATTTGGAGGAAATATAAAATGAAAAGAATAGTATCTCTTTTATTAACTATAGTGCTATTGGTATCTACAATAGCTATGCCTGTATCGGCTGTCGTAGAAAATGCAGTCAGCAGTAGCAACGAGGACAACCCGATTTCTATTGAAATCACAACCGACAAGAGCAAATACGGCACACTTGGAACAGCCAATATTGCCGTTAAAGTCACCAACATAGGCACGGAAACACTGGAAAACATCAGTGCCGAAGCCTTGTTTACAAATATGATTCCTGTCGGCAAAAACAGTAAAATAACTGCTGAAACTGACAAGTTAAATGCAAATGAAAGTCTGACATTCCATTATCAGGCTATGCTCAATCCTGCAAGTAGTCAAATTCAGAACTTCTTTCAAGGCATCTTATTGTTGATTAAAAGCCTGTTTGCACATAAAGTAAAAATTGTAGACAATCACTTTGACGATGGCAGAGACAGCACACAACACACCGTTTCGGTCAAGTATGGAATGTATAATGCTGGGAATACAATATATGTATGGTATGGAAAATCTACAGAAATTGATACAGACACATATGCAAAATGGTATGCAGATGTAGATGAAAGTCATGTTGTCACAACTGAAACAGGCTATTCTTATGAAAATAATCGTATTTTGGTTTCGTTCTGGGATGCCACAGAACAGCAAAAGCAAGATGTAGTACGAAGTGTTAATGGAATCGTACTTGGAAAGGATGAATGGGATAGTGAATATCAAATACAAATACCTACTACGAATAGTTTTGATGAAATGAAAGAAATTTGTAATCGAGTTAGGAAAATGAATGGTGTGCTTTGGTGTTCTGAGGAATTTATGGTGACAACAAGTCCAACTTCTACCATTCCTAATGACCCTTGGGAAGATACTTTTCAAGGATTTTGGGGTGTAGATTGGAATGAAGATAAACCCGATGGCCTAAATTGGTGGACTGAAGCGATACAACTTCCTTCAGCATGGGATTATAACAATCGGTTTAGCAAGATAAAAATAGGGGTATGCGATAGTGGTTTTGATACAGAACACGAAGATTTATCAATTCATGTAATTGGAAATAATAATCAATTAGTTGACCACGGGACACATGTTTCAGGAGTTGTTGGAGCAACAGCGAATAATGAAAAAGGTATTACAGGTATCGTTTGGAACAAAGAGTTGTTTTGTTCAATCGCGCCGCAAGGAAAGATTAATATTCTCGATATGTTAAATCCTATAGAAACCTTACTGAAAAAAGGATGTAAAGTAATTAACTATTCTCAGGGGAGTACAATAACTAACCAAGAAACAATATTTCAACATGGTGCTTATACCGCACAACGAATACTAAGATGGGATAAGCATTTAAAAAAAGATTTTATTATCGTTAAAAGCGCAGGAAATGATGGATTAGATAGTTTATCATCGGGAACTTTCGCTAGCGTAACGGACGAAAGTATCGAATATATGTTTAAGGTACCAGAGAATGAAGAGTTTAAAAAAACATATAATGCTTTGGATGTATATGAACATTTTATAATCGTTGGAGCTACAGGAAAGCCATCTTCAAAAGGCGAATATTCTATTGCGACCAAAAAGGATTTTAATTTTGGTTCAAATTATGGTACGTATGTTTCTATCGCTGCACCGGGAACAGATATTTTTAGTACTACTTGTATGGGTGGAACAGATGGAAATTATGATAATATGAGTGGTACTTCTATGGCTGCGCCTATAGTTACAGGCGTCACCTCGCTTGTTTGGTCTGTCAATCCTCAATTTACCGCAGAGGAAGTAAAGGAAATTGTTATTAGTTCTGTGGATAAATATGCGAAAGGAAATGGCACAGACAATATACTTTACCCCATTGTCAATGCTAAATTAGCAGTAGAAGAAGCTATACGGAGAACGGATAACTCAAGAGTTCAAACTATATCCGGCGCAGTTGTAGATAGTACAACAAACCAGCCTATTCCTAATGTAAATATTTCTTGTGAGAGATTAAACATAAACTGCAAAACCGATGAAAACGGAAAGTTTGGTTTTAATCTCACGTTTCCCCTGTCCCAAAGCGAGTTTATCTTCTCTCATGAAGATTATCAGGATTATAAAGTAACAATCAACGGCAGTTCACATTTAGATACCATTTTTGGTGAAGTTAAACTCACCAAAATCGGACGTATTATTGTAGGGGTTCAAGACAGCACAACAAACTTGCCTATTGAAAATGTTCTTGTCGAAATTACAGATTTAGAGAGCGGAAGAACAGGTATTATTGCAACAGCTAAAACAAATAGCGACGGCTATTTTAATATCCAGTTACCATTTGGACGTTATAATTTTACTCTAACTCATGACAATTATAAATCTTATTCTTTTACTGAAACCCTGAACGTGGATATACTATACAATTTCGACCCTGTATTGCTCAATCCCAAAGATGATTTTACAATACCTACAGGAAATCCTACCGATAGCGGTACTTGTGGGGATACTGCAACATGGCAATACTATAAAACTTCTGAAACACTAGTTATATCAGGCTCTGGTGATATGTATGATTATTCATCTACAAATCATTCGCCTTGGTATAAGTATATATATAATATAGAAAAAATTTTTGTTACAGATAACATAACTAAAATTGGCAATGACTCGTTTAGCGGTTGTGATATAGTAACTAGTGTAAATATTGGAAAAAATGTAAATTCTATTGGCAATCGTGCATTTTACGCATGTTGGAAATTAGATTATATTGTTATTCCAAATCGCGTTAGTAAGCTTGGAAATCATTGTTTTGCTGATTGTAAGGAACTTAGAAGTATTACAATTCCAAATAGTGTTACATCTGTTGGAGCATATGCGTTTCTGTACTGCTATAAGTTGACTGCAATAAATGTCGATGAACAAAATACTCAATATAGCAGTGATCGTTATGGTGTTCTTTACAATAAAAGCAAAACTGAGTTAATCCAGTATCCTACAGGTAACGAAAGAGTATCTTTTACAATTCCTAACGGGATAGAGAACATTGACGCTATGGCTTTTAGCTCTTGTTCATACCTAGAAAGTATTACAATTCCTAGCAGTATGACGATTATTCCCTATGCATCATTTGCAAATTGCTATACACTTAAAACCATAACGATACCAAAAAGTGTAACCATAATTGATGAACACGCATTTGACTGTTGCCATAAACTCAATAGTATTACATTTTCAGATAGTGTTATATCTATTGGTCGGTGTGCATTTAGCAATTGTGAAGCATTGAAAGATGTATACTATGGTGGAACAGAGTCCCAATGGAAAAAGATAGACATATTGGATGAAAACTCTTATTTAATTAGTTCCACAATACATTATAATTCTTACAACAGCATATTTCAATATGGTGATGGTTCTGTAAAGAAGCCCTATCAAATTTCGACACCTGAACAATTAAATGCTATACGGAATGATTTATCGGCTCATTATATCCAAACAGCAGATATTGATATGTCTGCTTGGGGGTCATGGGAACCTATCGGAGATAGTTACAGCTACGTTGAAAATTCTGAAATCGGAAATGTTGAGTCTATTGAAAATCCATTTATGGGTTCTTTTAATGGAAATGATTTTCAAATCAGCAATCTTACGATTACTGAAAGTAGTGGTTATGTCTCTGTAAACGAATATTATGGACTTTTTAGGTTAGTAGACAACGGAACGCTTAAAAATATTCATCTGGAAAATATTAACTATTTCGTTGATAAAAGTCTTATGAATTATAGCGATTTTTGGAATCAACATGAACTTACTTGTTCTTTAGCTGTAGGTGGTATTGCAGGTTGGTCTAATACATCTATTCAAAATTGCAGTGTCAGTGGAACAATTTCGATAAATCATTGTGATTATGCTACAGTGGGCGGAATTGCAGGACAGGCCAAAGCTACCAACTGTATCAACAGGGCAACTATATATATCAATGCCGACAATTCTGGCACTACCTATGGTAGCAGTGTTACATGTGGTGGCATTATCGGAGAAAATTTTGGCGGAATTTCAAAATGTAGCAATTATGGAAACATTGAAGCACATGCGATAGATGCTATCTTTCTTGGCGGAATATGCGGTGAGTTTGATAACATTGAAGACTGCGTAAACTATGGAAATTTGAAAGGATATGTTTCAAACGGACACGGAAGTTACCATTTGGGCAAAAACTGCAATGTTGGCGGAATTGTAAGCATGACATATGGAAATGTTTTAAGATGTGTCAACTATGGGGAAGTATCTGCCTATAGCAATTATATTCAATCTCATTTAGACACAGAAACAGGGTCTTTAGCAGGAGGAATTGCTGGATATTGCGGATACTACGATTCCGGAAAAATTTATAATTGTGTAAATCTTTCAGCTAATATAAACTCATACACGCATGATAAAGCAGGAAATGTAGTTAAAGACAATGCAGGAAGAATTGCAGGATATTCAATATCTATAAAAGACTGCTACTCTGCGAGTTCAACCCTCATAAATGGTTTTACGCAAAATGGAACATCAATCGATAAAAACGGCCAAAGTATTACCGCAGAACAATTGAAGCAAATGAAATACTATGTAGGATTTGATTTTGATACCATATGGAAGTTTGACCCTACAATAGGTTATCCAGTTTTAAGATAAGCAAATTCAGCGCACTTGGATTACTCTGGGTGCGCTGAAATAATCACAAATTATTTCATAGAATAAAAAACCACCTCATAGAATGAACCGAGGTGGTATATGTGATTGAAGAAAATTGTACAAGTATATTCAAAGGACAAAACAAAGAGGAAATTTGTACAGGATACAATCAAAAATGGGTACAGATAATCAACCTTTTAGAAAGACAAAAATGGACGAAAATAGCCGAAAGAGGTTTACAAGCAAGTACCCAAAGTAGTATAATAGACCCGATAGTGAAGCAGTTTAATTCTGTAAATCCAAAGAATGGAGGAACAGATTAAACGATGAGAAGTAAAGTAGCTATATATCCAAGACTATCAGAGGAGGACAGATACAAGAAAAGCGAAGATGACGAGAGCGAAAGCATACAAAATCAAAAATCCATGCTGATTGAATATGCCCTCGACCATGATTGGGAGATTTATGACATTTATTGCGATGAGGATTGGGGCGGCGCAGACCGCAACCGCCCGGAGTTCAATCGACTGCTAAAAGACGCAGAAGCAAGGAAATTTGACATTGTACTGTGCAAAACGCAATCCAGATTTACAAGAGAGCTGGAACTCGTCGAAAAGTACATACATGGATTTTTCCCAATATGGGGAATACGTTTCATCAGCATTGTAGACCATGCCGACACAGATGTCAAAGGCAACAAAAAAGCAAGGCAGATAAACGGCTTAATCAATGAATGGTATTTAGAGGACTTGTCCGAAAATATCAAAAGCGTATTTCACAACAAAGTCAAGAACGGACAACATATAGGGTCATTTGCCCTGTACGGCTATCAGAAAGACCCCAATATGAAAGGACACTTGATTATAGACGAAGAAGCTGCCGCGATTGTCCGAGAGGTGTTCAGTCTGTTTGTGCAAGGAAAAGGAAAACAGGAAATCGCCCGTTTGCTCAACGCGCGAGGCATACCAAACCCCACCGAGTACAAAAGGCGAAAAGGATTAAGGTACAAAGCAGCCGACAACAAAAACAGTACCTTGTGGAGATATTTTTCCATATCCTATATGCTCACCAACGAAATGTATATCGGCAATATGGTGCAAGGCAAGTATGAAAGTATATCCTACAAAACCCACCAGTGCAGACCGTTGCCAAAAGATAAATGGGTAAGGGTTGAAAACACCCACGAACCAATTATTGACAGGGAGCTTTGGAACCGAGCACAAGACCTTATCAGGCAGAGAACCAAAGCATTTACCACGGGAAATATCGGTCTTTTTGCCCGAAAAGCAAGATGTATGTACTGCGGTTATACACTTCGCTCTACCAAGCACAGAGACGGACACTACCTGACATGTGCAACACGTTACGCTTCGATAGATGCCTGCGAGGGGTGCAATGTTGCAGTTCGCACGTTGGAGAAGGCAGTTTTAGAGGAATTACACGCCTTGAACGCAACCTATTTAGACGAAAAGCTATTAGAAGAACAGGCGGACTTTAACCAACAGATAGAAAAGCAAATTGCACAATGCAAAGCGCAGATTGAAGCATACGAGAAGCAACGAAGCGTATGCGCCGCAAAAGTCAAAACACTCTACCAAGACAAACTGAACGGCATTATCACAGAAGATGATTTTATTGAGTTTTCTCATGAATTCCATATGGAAAAGGAACGCTTGAATAAGCAGATTGACGAAGCAAACCAACAAATCCAATCTTTGCAGTTCAAGCAAAGTCAATCCGAAAGCCGCCGAGACCTTGTACAGCAGTACACCAACGCAGAACACTTGACAAGGGAAATGGTTGATATTCTGATTGATTACATCGAGGTTGGTCGAAGATACCCAAAATCCAAGAAAAGACCGATTATTATCCATTGGAATTTTTAAGACGAAAATGTCGAAAAAAGCACGCAAAAACATGTCTTTTACATGATTGAACCGAACAGAAGGCGCGCGTGACATACGACAACATTCTGCGACTGATTGATGATCCGGACGTGCGCGAACCGATTAAGTTCCTGCGCGAGCGCGAAATCGTTCACTTCCAGCGTTTCGGCGAAGGATTACGCCTGGCGACGGAACGGCTCGACAGCAAGAATTTCTACGTCTGCAATCCGTCCTTCGACGACCGCTGCGGATGCAGCTGCGAGAGCTGATACAAACCGGTTTCACAGACGCGTAAGTACAAAAGCTGCCGCATGCAGAAATGCTGCGGCAGCTTTTATCATGCTATTTATCCGATTATTTCGTATTGCCAGATCGCGCATTTCGGCGCGTCGTTGATGCGGGCGGAAACGCCGTACTGCATCAGCCGTGCGCCGGAGTACGTCGCCCTGTCCTGCGGCGCGTCGACGTCCCAAACGGCGTACTGTGCGTCCGCATCCAATCCCATCGGGCGCAGCAGCGACATACACATACAGAAACATGGATGATCTGATCGATGTCTGCATGCGGCACATAATCTGCAAAAACTTCTTTCAGGTTGTAATCCATTCCACTGTTTGCGCCTCGTCCGGCGTGGGAGGAATGGTTACGTCAAGCATTTTTTCCACTGCGTTTTCCGGGACAGCGGATGTCCGGTTTCGGTTTCGCTCGATACGTTGTGTCCAATCAGTTTCCAGATACACGATGCGCACGCGCGCGCCGTACTGCTCAAATAAACGGATTTGGTTTTGACGGATCTCTTTGGACAGATTTGTGGCGTTCCATACGAACGGCTGTTTCTTGCGCAGATATACCCTCGCCCGATCCTGCGCGGCGTGGATTGCGGCACTGCCGCGTGCATCAGACGGAATCCGCAGTTCCTTACGGATATTGTCCAGGGAGATCATCGGCAGCTCGGGAAGGTTCTTCTGTATCCATGTATCCTTGCCGGTTCCGGGCAAACCGGACATCAAAACGACCTCTCCCCATGTATCGTCGTATAGTTTTTGATATGGCCGGATGTTTCTGCCGGATAGATAAGCGCGTCTGGAAAACGCATCCGCAAACAAGTACGGCGCCGTATAACAACCCGCTTCCTGTACTGTCCAACGGCAGAGCTGGAGCGTATCCAATCCCTGCTGCGTATCCGGCGCAATCCGTCCCAGAACATCGGCTTCGGACAGCCGGCATAACATCTCCCAGGAAAAGTCCGGGATCAGCTCACCGACCGCAGCCACTTCAAACGCTTTTTGCTCCGGGTTTTTCTGTCTTTCAAAGTGTATCGGGATCATGTGATGCCGTATGAGCGCACAGACCGTTTCTCTGAATCGAATGTTTTCCGGCGTTCCGCACAAGCTGCACGTCTGCCAAAGAAAAGACCGTGCTGTCTGACTGCCAACCGTCGCGTGATGCGGAGAAGTCCATTTCCCGTCTTCAAATCGTGTCGTCTTGACTTTTCCGATATCGTGAAGCGCTGCCGCAGCGAACAACTGCGTTTTTTGCAATAGCGGCATCGTATGGAATTCCGGCATTTGGTTCAGTGCGCCGCAAACCATCTGTGTGTGTGTAAAAACGTCGCCTTCGCCGTGGTACATGGGATTCTGCTGCACCGTGCGCATATCGGAGAAAAACGTTCCAAACAGAGATTCCATCGCATCCCACGCGATTGGATCGAATGATGTGTCCGGCGTCAATGCCTGCATCGTTTGTATTATGTCCATCTGCAAGACACGTTCCTTTTATTCAAATAAGGATTCCAACGGGACGGCAAGACGGTTCGGAATAATCGTCTTGTCGATCCAGTTCCTTTCCGTAAAATCAATGCACTGTAAAAAGGCGGCACGGACAAATTTCATTCGATCAACCGTCTGACCGTTCTCCTCAATCTTGATATACAATCCCTCCATCAAACCGGAGATCTCCGTTTCCGCCAGACGCGGCTCCGGATTGAGACCAAGCTTAAGCGCAGTTTCCAGCAGCCTTTGACGTTGTTTCGCTGTCACATAGCGTGACTGTCCCAAAAAAGAGAGAATCTCTTCCTTTGATTCAAACACGCCCTCGCCGAGAACCGGCACGGAAACGACCGGCACCCCCTGCAGCATCTTGCGCCGTGCCGCAGTGTCTAAAAAGATCCCTGTCAGCCGATCGAAGATGTCAAATTCCAGAAAATAGTGCGGGAGTGCGTCATAGTATACCGTATGTTTGGCGTACATCCACTCTCCGTACATTATAAATCGTGTGCCCAGAACTGAAAAAAATGCGTCCGCGTGCGCTGCCGCCCATTGTTTCAACAGATCGTAATGTCGTTCCCTGTATCCGCCGGTCAGATAGTGCCCCCTGCTTTGCAGCAGCAATTCACCGTCCGCTCCGAATGAGATCGCCGAATTCGCGCCATCACACTTTTCCTCTATCACAATATGCCTGCCAAAGAGTCCGTCAAACGGGATCTGACTGAGATCTTCATCGCCAGGCTGCAGACGCGACCCTTCCAGATGCGGCGTACGCGGGTACTTACGAATACGGAAAGGATCTGTATTCTCTTCTCGCATTAAGCATCAAGCTCCTTCCCGTGATTCGTCACCGCAATCAAAAACAGGTGTCCCTCCACACCGTCAAAATGCAGACGTGTGCAGCCCGCCGCGAAAAAAAGCCCGGTCAGTTTTTCCCGCGTCAACAAATGAATGTGCTCCGGATTATCGTCCGGTTTTGACGGAACGGTCAAAACTACATATTGCTTCGCCATGCGCACGGCGGATGTGATCGCCTTCTGTACGCTCGGAATATGTTCAAGCACCTCCAGCATTGTGACAACGTCAAAGCTGTCGTTCGGAAACGGCTGTGTGCAGATATCTGCCCGGACAGCCCGAAGCTGCCGAAAACCACCGTCCGCCAATTCGCGCAAAAAAGCGACACGTTTTTCCAGCAGATCCACGCTCGTCACCTGTATCCACGGGAAATCATACATGAACGGCAGTAGAAACGCCCCGCGTCCGCTGCCGACATCCAGCATCGTTTCGAACGAGACGGAATGCAGGAAGCCAAGTGTCCGTCGTATTCGTGCAAGTATCTGCGTGTTTGATTTAAAAGGGTACAGTTTCAAACCGGCCGCCTGTCCCGCCGCAACAATCTGCTCCAGCTCGTCTGTGCTGCATTCCGCAGCGATCTTTTGCGAAAGATTCGGCGAAAGGACGGGAACGCCTGTGCTGCGTGCGTGACCCAGGACAAAAGCTGCCGCAGCGGGCAGGTTGTATTTCTGCATTGGTTCTGTCATTAATCTTCCTTTCAGTCCCTACTACCGCTCGCCCCAAAAACGTGAATCCTTTGTGCGTCGTTTGAGCAAGCAGAAATATTCAAGTATTTATTGGGTGAGCAGTATAAACCCGGTTGTTATTGTCAATCATGTCTTGCCGGCAATTACATACCGACTTGTTCGTATTGCCAAATCGCGCATTTCGGCGCGTCGTTGATGCGGGCGGAAACGCCGTACTGCATCAGCCTTGCGCCGGAGTACGTCATTCTGTCCTGCGGCGCGTCGACGTCCCAAACGGCGTACTGTGCGTCCGCATCCAATCCCATCGGGCGCAGCAGATACAGATCGTCCTGCACGTCTGCGCGCTTGTAAATGACCGCCATGCCCGCGTCTTTGTCGCCGTACTGCATCGCGAGGAACCGGTCGGTACGCATACCGCCGTATGTCAACGGATAATAGTTGCGCGTCATGAAGGCACGCACTTCCTGATAACCGGGGCGCTGTGCGCACGGCAGAATGTTGGAACGATCCGCATATTCGCCGCTCGTTGCCGAACCTGTTCCGTGCAGCGGCATCCAGAAGGAAAGGCCGTAGGTGTTGACCTGCGTCGCTTCGAGCACGTCGGGTTTGACCTCGCCCTTCTCGTTGGCGCAGTTGTAGTCGTTGCGCCAGAGCGGAATGCTGCGGCGCGACATTTCTATATCGAGCCGTTTGCCGCCGGAAGCGCAGTTGTCGATGATCAAACCGGGGTTGACCTCGATCAGGCGATCAAGATAGCGGTACAGATTCGTCACATAGTGATTCTCCGCAATACCCTTGCGGCCGCCGTAAAGCGTCTTGTCCGCGTCCTCCCAAAGCGGGAGCGGCGTAAAGTTGAAGTCCTGACGATACAGACCGACCTTGTTGTCGCGGATGGATGTCGCCACAAGATTACCGAGATATGTGCATGCATCGTCGTTGGCGAGGTTGACCATGTTCACGTCGTCGTCTTTTGTCAGCAGCCATCCCTCATGACGGCTTGCTTCGTTATAAACCGCGGTACCCTTGCAGCAGCGCTCCGGTTCAAACCACAGCAGTAAACCCATTCCGCGTTCTGCGGCGGCTTGCGCAACCGGCGCAAGGCCGTTCGGGAAACGCTCCGGATCGGGCGTCCAATTGCCGACGCTGTCGTACCAGGACGTATTCCACGTGTACCATCCTGCGTCCATCCAGAGATAATTGACGTCACGGCAGATGGAATCCGGCATTTCACGGATCGAACGGATCATTTCATCTGCCGTTTCTCTGGAAAACTCATTGGCAAGACCGGCCGTCGTAATTTCGCAGGCGCTTTCGGTATAAACGCAGTCGGATTCCCAATTGCGGAACATATTGAATCCCTTGAGCGCATTGCCGCCGTCATAGAACGTCAGCGAAACGAGCGGCGAACGTACCGTCTCGCCGGCTTCGAGCGGCGCGCGGAACGACTCCTGCTTTACGCGCAGGCCGACAGAGCCGATGCGCTGTGCGACAGACGTGAACCACTGTCCCGTCCAGCCGACAGCCATCACATAGCCGCCGTTTTTGCCGGAGAGATTGAAGTACGGCAGAGTCGATTCCGTACGGCCGCCGTTGGCGTTGAAACGCATCGGAATCATGTTGACAAACGAGCGGTGCAGCTCAAAATCGTTGGCATCCGCGCCGCTGCCCTTGCTGACATAAAGCTGCGGCTTGGCAATCGAAAGCGCACAGTCCGCCGCATAGAAGGACGACACAACCGGCGAGCGGGAATCGCCCGCATTGTGCAGATACACCGTCCATTCACAGGTGGCATGGCTTTCGTAGATCGTCGCCTCAACCGTGGCGACAAGACCGCTTTTCTTGTGCGTGAGCGTGATCTCCGTCGTTTTGCCGCCGCGGTATTTCGCGCCCTGCGCGCTCTCCGCGCCAACGCTGAAATTCCATTCGTCAGTGTGGCGGCGCAGCGAACGTCCGCCGACCGTGAAATCATAGACAGGCTTGCTCGCCGTACCGTCCGCAAGGCGGATGTTTTTGTCGAACCATTCGCGGCAGCGCTGCCGCTCACCGTCGGTCACGCGCAGCGCTTCGGCGTCGATCCCGTCAAAAGAGAAATCCGTTTCGGACGAAACGTCGATGGCTGCCCAATCCACCCACTCCTTGAAATTGGAGTCCTTGACGGCACAGGCGGAAACGACAAACAGAAGAGCCTGAATGAGTGAAAGAACCATACGAATCATGTTACTCCCCTTTCTTGTTTTACAGAAGATCGCCTGTCCGGAGCTTCCGGATCCAGTCGAATATCGTTGTATAGATGGCGTGCAGTTTATCCTGTGTCAGTGCCCTGCGCTGCGCGCGCGTACCGACGCTGCATACAAGACCGAAGCTGTACAGCGATGTACGGTCGACCGTGCCGTCCGTGAAGTGCCGCAGATAATCCGCAAACGCCGTGCGCCGGAATGCATCGCCATCGGTGCGCAGCACCTCGCCCCACTTGTGCATGAGCGTTTCGTAGCTGTCGTTTTCCGCGTCGATTTTCTCAAGTTCCGACGCGCCGTACAGAAACCACGGCGAGTTATCCGCACCGGGTCCTGCCCCCTTGTAAGTCCATGTCGTCCAGTGCAGACCTCTGTGATTGAGCAGAGAAAGAATGTAGTCAAAAGATGAAATCACGCGCGGATAAAACTCGCCGATATAGAAAGGCACGCCATACTTCGCCGCGCGGATCTCGTTCGCTTTGTGCAGATATGAGGGGTTCGACACGTCGTACCAGTGCTCCTGATACACAACGTTTTCCCAGCCGTATACGCTCGGCGCCGCCATCGCGGACGGATCCCAGATTGCCTCCATCGTGATGATATGGCGGCTGTCCACGGCACGGATTGCGCGGTACAAGGCGTCGGAAAAGTCCCAGAAGTTCTGCTTTAAACTCTTGTCGCGTGTGATGTTCGTACCCAGCGGCTCGTTCATCAGATCGTACATTGCAATCACCGGCTCGTCGGCATAATGCGCGGCAAGCTGTGTCCACAGATCGAGCGTGACTTCCCGGTACCGCGCACCCTGCGGCGTGTCGTCAAACAGGGACATCGACTTCGATTTGCCGCAGTGGTCGTAGTCGTTCTGATAGCCGGGCAGTCCATGCAGGTCGAGAATCAGGTACAGCCCGTATTTGCGGCAGAGCGACACGACTGTATCCAGTTCGGAAAAGTCTATGTTCCCCGCCTCGTCACGGTACCACGTGCCGTCGTCGTCACGCTGGAGATTGCGGTACCAGATCGGCAGACGGATCACATTCATCCCCATGTCGGCCACGTTCCGATAGTCGATCTCGGTGATCCAGTTGCGCCGGTAGTTCTGAAACAGCGCGTGTGTCGCGTCCGCGCCGAAACGGCTGACGAGCGTCTGATAGATGTTTTCAAGGCCGGATGGCTCGGTGAACGGACAGAACCAGTCCTCCAGAATACCCCAGCCGCCGAAGTTCGTACCGCGAAGAACAATCGGTTCGCCGCTCTCGCGCATGATCTGCTCGCCCTCGGTGTGCAGAAATGCCATCTGCGGCTGCGTCTGTGCGGCAAATGCGGTCGGCAGCAGGCTGGCCGCAAGGATAAATACAGCAAGGCACACGCTGATCGCTTTCTTCATTTGTACCACCTCTTATTTGGATTCGCTCAGGTTTTTAATCGCCTTCTCAACCGCCGAAAGTGCGTTCAGTCCGCTTGTGCTGTCGGCGCGGATCGTCGTCACGGTTTTCAGAAACGTGCTGTCATAGAATGCGGAAACGGCAGCAGATTTTTTTATGGCCGTACGCACGCCGGCAGTCGCATCGGAAACAGCGCGAAGACGCGCATCCGTTTTGGCAAGTGACTCAAGCTCCTCGGCGAGCGAGAGCGCCTTCTTCAGATTCTCCACAGCCGATTGCGCCAGTGCACGCCCTTCGTCGCCGCCGGCAGAGATGGATGCGTCCGCGTCGTCATGCGCCGATTGCAGATATGCGCGCATGGATGCCGCCGCCTGATTCAGCGGTTCAAGATCGAGCGCAGGCAGCGTAGTCTCGGTCTCGCTCGCGGGCTGTGTGGTGCGCGTCTCGTCCTCGCGCGCGGCTTGCAATCGCGATTTACCGCAAACGCTGCACACACCATCGACATATTGATGTCCCTGCGCTTTTTCTGTAAATCCGCACACAGAGCAGACTGCATCTTCGGTACAACTGCCTCCCTGCATCTTGTGTCCCGGAGCGGGAATGGAACGCTTGCAGCGCGTGCAGACCTTCGGCTGCGTGCAGGAGCCGCCCGTCCACTGGTGACCGAGCGCACTGCCCTGCTTTTGCATACAGACGGTGCACATCGACGGCGAAACGCACGTTGCGGCGCGGAACTGATGCGCCGGAAGACCGCCGGTCGTGACGCCGCAGACCGCACAGCTTGCCCTGCCCGCACAGGTCGCCTTGGTGAAACGGTGCGCCGAATAATCGCCTGTCTGTGCGCCGCATACGGTACACGTGCGCCTGGTCAGACAGGTTGCGTGTGTCCAGTCATGCGCGGCAAGCTCGCCCTGCTGCACGCCGCAGTAGAAGCAGGTCGCCTTTTGCAGACAGGTCGGCCGACTGAACACATGGCCGTGTATTTCACAATCGTGCTTTGCAACTTCCTCCGCGCCCAGCAGCGCTTCGGCGTCGATCACGTACTCTGTCGTGGACGGCGCACTCGCGGACGGCTGCGCCTGCTTTCCGCATGAAACGAGCAGCAGCACTCCCGCAGCAAACAGCAGCAAAAGCAAACCTTTTTTCAACACGTGAACCTCCTAAAAACAGAAAGGGAACAGGCTGAACCTGTTCCCTCTTTGGTGACCCGGACGAGAATCGAACTCGTGTTACCGCCGTGAAAGGGCGGTGTCTTAACCGCTTGACCACCGGGCCGAATTGGTAGCGGCAGTTGGATTTGAACCAACGACACTCCGGGTATGAACCGAATGCTCTAGCCAACTGAGCTATGCCGCCACATGCGCTTCATTTATAAAGCTTGCTTATTATAGCGTAGAAACAGGCGTTTGTCAATAGTTTTTGAAAATTTTTTCTGTGATTTATGCGAATAGATCCGGCAAACCGATGCACAATAGCTGCGTGCAAAAGCGATCAATACGGAGGCGCATGATGCACTTTCAGAATTTTTTGCACCGGGCGGCGGTTTTGGCGATTTGCGGCATGATCTGCGTTTCGTCTCTCGCCGCGCAGGCCGGAGGAAACGACGCAGCACAGAAAACGCCGCTGGTCGCGCTGACGTTTGACGACGGTCCGTCCATGACCAATACGGCAAAGATCCTCGACGTGCTCGAAGAGCACGGCGCACGGGCTACGTTCTTCGTCGTCGGGGAACGTGTCGCACAAAATGCGGCAGTTCTGCAAAGAGCTGTGTCGCTCGGATGTGAGATCGGCAACCACACGTGGAACCACAAAAAGCTCACGGAGCTGACAGCCGAACAGATCCGCGCGCAGCTTGAGAAAACAGACGACGCGGTATTCGACGCAACAGGCGTGCGACCACATCTGGTGCGCGCGCCGTGCGGCCGGTACGGCTGCTACGCATGCAGGGCGCTGGACCGCCCGGTCATTCTATGGAGCGTCGATCCGCGCGACTGGTCCTACGCAGCAGACCGGACAGGGAACACTGCGCAGAACCGCGAGACGGTCATTCGCGCCGCAACGGAAAACGTGCGGGACGGGGATATTATTCTGCTGCACGATCTGTATGCCTTCACGGCGGATTGCTGCGAGACGATCGTTGAAAGACTGCAGGAAGCAGGTTTTTCCCTCGTCACCGTCAGCGAGCTGATGGCCAGTCGCGGCGTCCGGCTGCAATCGGGCAAGACGTATCGCAGGGTCCCGACAGAATAAGCTCACTGCATATATGCCTTGTATGCGTTCAGCAGCCGGATCGACGACGTCACGTCCAGCAGCAGACCGTCCTCGGTATAGGTCTCGGCATGCACTTCACCGTCCTGCCGCAGCCGTGCCGCATCGGCAAGCATTGCGTACGGCAGCAAAAGCCGCACGCGCATGCGGGTGGGCGGGAGCGTCTGATCCACAAGCCGGAGAAGCGCTTCCAGACCCTCCCCTGTCAACGCGGATATGCGCACGCTCTTGCCGAGTACCGGCAGCGCGTCCATATCCGCAGCTACATCACATTTATTGAGCACCGAAATCACCGGCGTGTCGCCGCACTCGAGCTGCTGCAGCAGATCGGCCGTGACTTCGAGATGTTCGGCGCATTCCGGATCGGACGCGTCGCAGACGTTCAGAATCAGGTCGGCCTCGGCCGCTTCCTCCAATGTCGACAAAAACGCCTCAACCAGATGATGCGGCAGACGGCGGATCAGACCCACCGTGTCGACAAGCATCACACTGCGTCCGCCGGGCAGCCGAAGCTGGCGCGCGGTAGGGTCGAGCGTAACGAACAGTTTATTCTCCGCAATCACGCCCGCATCGGTCAGCGCATTCATCAGCGTTGATTTGCCCGCATTGGTATAGCCGACGATGGCGACCGTGATGACTTCATCCTTTTTCCGCCGCTCACGGATCAGTTTCCGGCGCTTTTTCAGCGTTTCAAGATCGGCCTCCAGGCTTTGAATGCGTCGGCGAATATGGCGGCGATCCGTTTCGAGCTTCGTCTCACCCGGACCGCGCGTGCCGATGCCGCCGCCGAGTCTCGAAAGCGCCGTACCCTTGCCGCCCAATCGCGGCAGCGAATACTTGAGCTGTGCAATCTCGACCTGCAGCTTGCCCTCGCCGCTGCGCGCATGCAGGGCAAAAATGTCGAGAATCAGCATTGTGCGGTCGATTACGCGCACGTCCGTTTCGCGCTCGATGTTGCGCTGCTGCGACGGCGTCAGCTCGCCCTCAAAGATCAGCAGGTCGATTTCGTAATCCGCGCAGTACACACGCAGTTCCTCGAGTCGCCCTTTGCCGATATAGGTCGCGCCGTCGGGGCTGGTGCGCTTTTGCACAAGCGTCGCGGCGACTTCGGCGCCGGACGTTTCTGCCAGCTGCGCGAGTTCTCGCAGTGCACTGTCCATATCATACTCGCCCGTATCCACGCCGACCAGCACCGCGCGTTCGGGACGCAGATCCTTGACGGTATACTCCATTATTTGTACCCTTTCGGGTTGCGCGACTGCCAGCGCCAAGTGTCGGCGCACATCTCGTCCACGCCGCGTTCGGCAACCCAGCCGAGCTCGCGCTGCGCCCTGGTCGCGTCCGCGTAGCAGACCGCAATGTCGCCGGGTCTGCGCGGGTCGATCTGATACGGCACTTTGACGCCGGACGCCTTTTCAAACGCGTGCACCAGTTCCAGCACGCTCACACCGTGACCAGTGCCGAGATTGTACACGAACACACCGGCGCCGCCCATTGCCTTGGTCACCGCCTTGACGTGGCCGATCGCCAGATCCACCACATGGATATAGTCGCGCACACCCGTTCCGTCCGGCGTGTCGTAATCGTCGCCGAATACATGCAGCATCGGCAGCTTGCCGACCGCTACCTGCGCAATATAGGGCATGAGAGTGTTGGGGATACCCTGCGGATCCTCGCCGATGCGTCCGCTCTCATGCGCACCGATGGGATTGAAATATCGCAGCAGCACCACGTTCCAATCCGGATGCGCCGTCTGCGTGTCGGAAAGAATGCGCTCAATGAACAGCTTTGTCGTGCCGTAAGGATTGGTCGTGCCGCCTGTGGGCATATCCTCGCGGAACGGCACGGGATTGTTGGAGCCGTAAACCGTCGCGGATGAGCTGAACACGATGCGTTTACATCCGTATTTCTGCATGGCGGCAAGCAGTTTCACCGTGCCGCCGATGTTGTTGTCGTAGTACTCCACGGGTTTGTGCACACTCTCGCCCACAGCCTTGAGTCCGGCAAAGTGGATCACGCACTCCACATTGTTCTGTGTAAAAATCTCCTCATACGCCTGCTCGTCGCGGATGTCCTTTTCATACAGACGTACAGTCCTGCCCGTCAGTTCCTCTACGCGGCGCACTGCCTCGGCGCAGCTGTTGACATAGTTATCCATGACGATCACGTCATAGCCCGCGTTCAAAAGCTCCACGCAGGTGTGCGATCCGATATATCCGGCGCCGCCGGTCACTAAAATAGCCATATTGCCTCCTGAGTTAATCAATGATTTCTTCGCGCAGCTTGCACACGTCGACCCATCCGGCCGCGCCGCTGACCTCTTCCAGCTCCGCGCACGACAGGCCGATTGCGCTGCTGGCGCTGCCGCATGCCGGATAAACGGTTGCAAAGCGCTGCAATGAACGATCAAGGTAGACCTGCACGCCCTCACGCAATGCAAACGGACAGACGCCGCCGACGGGATGGCCGACCAGCTCGAGCGTTTCCTCTGGCGAGAGCATGCGCGCCTTCATCGAGAAAGTATCCTTGAATTTGCGGTTGTCGATTTTGCAGTCCCCTGCCGTCACGACCATCACGCAGCCGTCGCCGTCCTTGCTGTGGAATGCCATACTCTTGGCGATATGCGCCTGGGCACATCCGAGCGCTTTGGCTGCAAGCGGCACCGTCGCACTGGACACAGAAAACTCCTGCACGCGTGATTCCATGCCGCGTGCGCGGAAATAAGCGCGCACAGTTTCAATAGACATTGTTTTTCCTCCGCATTCAGAACACGATGTAACTGCGCAGATACACGCCGATCAAGCCGTTGTAGTCTGTGACGTGGAACAGCGACCCGTCCGCTTTCTCATAAACCGTGACGTCGCCGGCGGTACCCTCCTCCCGGCCGCTGTCACGCGTAAAATGCACGGACGCTTCGCCGGTTTCAAGATCGACGCGCAGCACCTTGTTGATGCGCTCATACACCACGTCCTGTGAGAGATACAGCGATCCGCGGTACACTTCGCCGCCGCAGATGGTGTCAAGCGCGGCGTCGCCCGTCACTTCAATCTCGCGCACATGCGCCATCGCCTCATCAATCTTAAAGGCGTGGATACTGGTCGCGGACGGCCATGCGCAGGTATACAGCAAACCCGTCGACGCATCCACGGCCGCCCACGTGATGCCCTGCGGGAACCATTCCGCGTTCAGCTCGATGCTCGTCTCGTATGAGAGAGAATCCGCGTCAAACACCGCAATGCAGGGGGCAGCCTGGCCGTTTCGGGATTCCATGGCCGCGTACAGTTTGCCGTTGTAATAACTTAGGCCGCCGATGTTGTCATAGCCCTTCCGAATCAGATCCCATGTCATGGGAAACACCTTGTACGACTCGCGCTTCATGGTGCCGATCTCGTACTTGGCAAGCGCCGTGTATCTGGCAAAACTGATCGCGCCGGACGTATAGAAATACCTGCCGTCGTTCGTCAGCCCCTTGTTCATAAAGGTTGCATCCACCAGCGTGCGCACATCCTCCTGTACCAGACGCGCGGAAGACGTGCTGCCTGCCGCAGGGTCTGCCAGCACGGTCAGAAACACGGTCAGCGCCACAAGCAAGCCGGATGTCTTCCTGAGATAATCGCGCAGTTGGCCGAATGCGGGCTTGACCTTTTCCCGGAAATCGCCCGGGTCGAGCTTGCCAAACAAATCTTTGAGCTTGCCGAAAAGATCGGTGAAATCAATGTCTTTAAAGAAGTCCATAAGTCTCCTCCTGTATTACCGTTCCGATGAAACGGCTGCTGTATGGTTTTCCTCTTGATTCGCAGCAACGGACGGCTGGCCGATCCACATGCTCTCCCACTTCTGACCGGCGATACGCTCGCACGTCTTTTTCTGCGCGTCCGTGAGCGTCACATATCCTTTTTCCTTGCGCTCGGCAATCGCGGCACGGATCATGGCATGGTCGTCCTTGCTCATGGAAAAGCCGCGCAGCGACAGCATTGAAATGATGACGCAGGCAATCGGGATCACCGCCACACACACGCGCACACCGGCATGCGCCATTGCGGTCTGCGCATAAACCGTGCTGTGCAGCGCCTCATACTGCTTGACCGCGTCGCCGGTCACCAGGCCGAACAACTGCAGAATCATGCCGACAAACGCCGCCATCACACCGCTGATACTCTTTTTGATCAGGGTACTGAATGTGGCGATCACACCCTCGCGGCGGCGTCCGGTGATCATCTCGTCCACGTCGGTGATGTCGGGGAAGATATTGTTGGTCACAAAGCCGATACCGGAGAAGCCGATCGGATAAAGTACCATACTCGCAAACAGCAGCACAGTCCAGATGACGTTGAGCACAGCGCTGTCGCTGCTGCGCACAAACAGGCCGATTGCAAGACCGGCGATCATCAGCGGCGTCGTAATGGTGCCGCACTTTTTCTTGCCGAACTTCATCGTGATCGCGTAGTTGAACGGAAACGCGGACGCTTCCGCCACGCCGGCAACCGTGGTCAACAGGTTATACATACTGTTTTTCTGCGCAACATATTTGATGAAAAAATACTTGGAGTTGCTGTAGAAGCCCGTCGCCATCATATAAAACAGGCTGATCGTGAAATACTGGCGGAACGCGCGGTTGCGAAATACCTGATAGTATTCTGAGAAGACGTATCTGCTGTCAAACGGCGGGTTGACCATGTCCAGAGAACTGCGCTCACGAACCGAGAAGAAGGTCACGATTGCAGCGAGCGAATAGAACACTGCCAGCACAATGCCGACCAGCAGGAATTTTGTGCGAGAGGTGGAATCGAAGGAATCCATCTGCACGAAGCCGAACACACAGGCAACCAGCAGAAACGACGGCACCATGCCGGAGGAATTCATGAGATAGCCGACTGAATTGTACTGCGTGCGCAGCGAATACTCGGGCGCCAGCTCCGGCAGCATCGCCGTATGCGGTACAATCATAATGGTATAGGCCGTCTTGTAGAGCATATAGGCCAGCACATAGTAGAGCATCGTCAGCGTCGCGTTGCCGTGTGCGGAAATGCCGAAGGAGTTCCACATCATCACGTAAGAAACCGCCATGATCGGGATGCCCCAGAGGATGTACCGCCTGTGCCTGCCGAGCCGTGAACGCGTGCGGTCGGTAATGATACCCATAGCCGGGTCGGTGACGGCGTCCCAAAGCGTGGCAAGCATAATGACAAGACCCGCCTGCGACGTCGACAAATTCTCCACATCGGTCAGAAACGCCAGGAAATACAGGCCGATCACATAGCCGCTGCCGCCGGAGAAAATGTTGATGCAGTTGTAGCCGAGCATCGGAAGAATCGCTTCCTTGAAGCTGCCCTCCACGCCGATCGCGCGTTTGAGCGCATCACCGATTTTTTGTCCGCGTCCCATAGCAACCCTCCATGAATACTGTGTTATCTAATTCAAAAATCCATTCCATTCAAAACAGATTTCAAGTTTACAAGATGTTAGATGATAGATATTAGATGGTAGAAGAGGGCGGGACAAGTCCCGCAGCCCCAATCAGAATGGGTACGGGCAGAGCCCGTCCTTTTCTAATATCTGCAATCTATATTCAACAACCTAAAATCGCTTGCGCCGCAAGCTGAATGCCAATCTTGCCGGAATGGAAGTTGAGTCCGCCCTGCATCCATACCGCAAACGGCTCACGCAGCGGCGCATCCGCCGACAGCTCGATCGAGCTGCCCAGAATAAACGCCCCTGCCGCCATAATCACCTTGCTGTCATAGCCGGGCATATCCCACGGCTCCGGCACGGCGGAGGAATCGACCGGCGAACCGCTCTGCAGTCCCCGGCAAAACGCAATCAGCGTTTCCGGTTTGCGCAGCAAAAGCGCCTGGATAATATCATAGCGCGCCTCGTCGAACGCAGGTGTCGCTTCAAAGCCGAGCTGCTGCATCAGCGCGGCGGCAAAGACGGCTGTTTTGAGCGCTTCGCCCGTCACATGCGGCGCATGGAACAGACCCATGAACAGATTGCGGTTCATGCCGAGTGACGCGCCGACCTCCGCGCCGAGACCGGGCGTCGTCATGCGGTAGGCGCACAGCTCCACAAGATCGCGCCGACCGGCGATATAGCCGCCGTTTTTGGCAAGTCCGCCGCCGGGATTTTTGATGAGCGATCCGGCGATGATATCCGCACCGAACGCAAGCGGTTCGTCACGCTGAACAAATTCGCCGTAGCAGTTGTCGACCATGACGAGCGCGTCGCTGTTCTCGCGTGTGATGCGCGCAATCTCGCCGATCTCCTCGACAGACAGACTCGGCCGCAGCGTATAACCGCGGGAACGCTGAATGTACACAAGCTTGATTTTTTCTTTGCGCAGCGCGTCACGGATCGCCTCGGGATCAGGCTTTCCGCCGCGCAGCGCGACTTCACGGTATTCCACGCCGAAATCCCGCAGCGATCCCCTGCCGGGTTCACAGTGCAGCCCGATCGTCGGCTGGATCGTGTCGTACGGCTCGCCCGTCACGGACAGCATCACGTCTCCGGGACGAAGCAAACCGAACAGCGCAACCGTCAGCGTGTGCGTGCCGCAGGCGAAGCTGTGGCGCACAAGCGCGCTCTCCGCGCCTACACTCTCGGCGAACACGGCGTCGAGCACGTCGCGCCCCGTATCGCCGTAGCCGTAGCCGGTGCTCTCGGCAAAATGCGCCTCGCGCACACCGTTGTCGATGAACGCGTGCAGCACTTTCTGCTGGTTGTACTCCGTCGTCTGCTCGATCCCGGCAAAAACCGGCTGCACCTTTTCCATCGCCGCCGCAGACAGGCGCTCGATTTCGGGATCTATTCTGAAAAATGACATATTGTAAATTCTCCGTTCCGCCGGAATCCCAGCGATTCGTAAAATGTCACGCGGTGGGACTTGCACAGGATTTCGGCACGTTTGCCGCACTGTGTCAGCCGCAGCACAAGATTGCCCGCAAGACCGCGCCCGCGATAATCGGGATGCGTGCCGACCGCACCGAGATAGACGGCGTTATCGCTGCGAAACAGTACAGACGCCGCAGCAACGGTCGTATCCGCGCGGATGCACAGCACATCCGCCGCACCGCGCCGCACACGCAGCGCAAAATCGGACAGCCACGCGTCATACTGCCCGAGCTCAAAGCCGCACAAGCGCAGCAGATCATATACCTCACGGTAAGAGAACGATGCGTCGCATGGTGAAATACCCTCTGCGGAAGGAACATTCGCGGATGCTGCATAGCGCATAATGGCGCCGCTGTCCGCATCGTCAGAGCCCATAGCGTGCGCAACAGTTTTGTCGCAAAGCAGTGTTTGCAATCCCAGAAACTGCACGAACGCGCGCCACTCCGCAAAATCCGCCTGCGGCTCTGCGGTCAGTGCGCCGCTGCCGAATGCATCCGACAGGACGCCGACGCAGCGTTCGTCCAGATACTGCGCATAGAAGCCGACTTCGCCCCGTTCGGTACCGTAGGTGTGATAATAGCCCATCGTGCGTGTACCGAACACGTCGCGGTCACACAGCGCAGTGAACGCATCGTCCCATTCAAAAATGCGCCGGATCACTTCGCAAGCTCCGCCGCCAGAAGAATCGCCAGATCGCGCGAGGCGAAGTAGTCGCTCTCTTTGATGACGCAGGACGGCGAGTGCAGATAGCGGCAAGGCAGAGAGATCGCCTGCACCGCGACGCCGCCGCGCGTTTTGAAGATAACGCCGGCGTCGTTGCCGCCCGCAACAACCGTTTTCGGCTGGGCGGGAATGCCGTTCGCTTCGGCAAGCGCAAACGCCTTTTCGTACATCTTCGGCAGATACACCGTGCGTCTGTCCATCTGCGAAATCACCGCACCTTTGCCAAGACAGCAAACCTTGCGCTCGCCCTCGACGCCGTCGATATCGGATGCGGTCGTTGTTTCGAGCACGATCGCGTATTCCGGGTCGATGCGGTACGCGGCAGGACCTGCGCCGCCGACGCCCGTCTCCTCCTGCACGGTAAAGGCATAGTAGA
Organism: Clostridia bacterium; assembly: GCA_017450005.1. Taxonomy (GTDB): domain Bacteria; phylum Bacillota; class Clostridia; order Oscillospirales; family Acutalibacteraceae; genus UBA1425. The sequence goes on along the minus strand of JAFSYM010000048.1, from coordinate 7,966 downwards.
GGTCGTACGGCTGTTCTGCCTGCAGCATTTCAAGCATGATCGCGCAGCCGCACCGGTCGTCGAGCGCGCGCCCTTTCAGACAGCCGTCGCCGAACGGCACAACAGCGGAATCGAAGTAGGCATAATCGCCGACCTGCATGACCGAGAGCGCGTCCGCTTTATCCTTCGCGCCGATGTCGATATACATAGATTCCTTTTTCGGATAATTCTTTTCTTCGTCGCCGTGCAGCAGATGCACGGGTTTGACGCCGATCACGCCGGCAATCAGTTTTTTGCCGACGCGCACGGCCTTGCCGCAAAGCGCGGGCAGACTGATACCGCCGACTGTGTCAAATTTGAGACAGCCGTCCTCTGTGACGCTCGTCACCATCAGACCGACTTCGTCCATGTGCGCGCAGAGCATCACACGATGGTTCGCGCTGCTTTGTCCTTTGCGAAACACAATCACATTGCCGAGCGCGTCGACGGTCGTCTGCGCATCGGAGGGGATCTGCGAGAGAATATAGTCGCGCACGGCGTCCTCACGTCCGGATGCGCCGTAAAGCGAGCAAAGCTGTTCAATGCGTTCAATCATGCCTGTCCCTCCTCTTCGACAAACAGCGCAAGAAGCTGCGCCGTCGCTTCGATATCCGCAAGGTCGCAGACCTCGACGCTCGTATGCATATTGCGGATCGGAATGGAAAGCAGACCGGTTTTCTTTCCGCACTTTGAGAATGCGTAGCCCTCGGCATTCGTGCCGGTAGAGCCGCTCATCGGTTCGATGCTGCAGGAAACCGCGTGATCCTTCGCGAGCTGTTCGAGCCGGTCGCTGACAGAGCGTGTCAGCGATGGCGCAACGCCGATCAGCGTACCCGCGCTCATCGGTTTGGATTCGACCGGAGAAATACCGGGTGCCGTCGCAAAGGACACATCGACGGCAATCGCCGTCTCGTCGTCGCTCTGAAATGCCGCTGCATCGGCGCCGCCGCCGCTCGTCTCCTCCTGTACGGAAAAAACGACGGTCATCTTTTTATGCACATTCTTTTCTTTCAGTATTTCGAGCGCACGCAGGATCGCCGCGATACCCGCGCGGTCGTCGAGCGCGGCTGCCGAAATGCGTCCGTTCAGCATCTCGCGCGGTTTGCCCAGAAGCTGCACACGGTCGCCGGGTTTGATGCGTGCGCGCGCGTGCTCTGCCGAAAGACCGACGTCGATCGCAACGTCTTCCCATTTCGGCGCGGCGTCCTCACCCTTGCGCAGATGCGGGGGCGTGGATACGACCACACCGTATGTCGGCTCATTGCCGAGCACACACACCTCATGGCATGCCATCGTGCGCACATCGGCGCCGCCGCATTTACTGACCTTGACAAAGCCCTCGTCCGTCACACTCGTGACAAACAGTCCGATCTGGTCAAGATGCGCGTCGAGCAGAACGCCGCCGCCCTCGCCGTCTGTCTCGCCGATCACGCTGCCGAGCGTGTCGCGGCGAACGGGCATGTATTGCGACAGAAGCCGGGCTGCGACTGCCGCGGCGTCGTCCTCCGCACCGGTAATGCCCGGCGCGGCAAGCAATTCAAAAAGCATATCTTTCAAAGCCATAATAACTGTTTAAACCTCCCTGAGTTCCGCCGTTGCCCTGCGCACGATCGCGCCGGGCGCTACCGGGAACGGCACAGGCATCTTGAAAAGCATCACCGGATGCGGCACCGCGTCCACCGACTCGCCGTCCGCGTTGATCAGTTCGCGCACGACCAGCTTCACCGGCGGCTTGCCCTTGTCCATGTCCAGAATCTCGACCTCGTCGCCGACGCAGAACTTGTTGCGCTGACGACAATACAGATACGCGCCGTCCCAGGACAGAACCTCCGCTACATTTTCATAGTACCTGCGGTAAATGTTCGGATAGAAGATTTCCGCGTTGTCCTTCGGGTGGCCGAAGAAGAATCCGGTGCAGTATTCACGGTGGCTGACCTTGTAGACCTCGTCCAGAATCCACTGCTCGGGCATATAGTCCGGCGAAGGATTGCGCAGATAACCGTCGATCGCGCAGCGATAGGCGTTGACGACAACGGAAACGTAGTAGTTCGACTTCGCCCGGCCTTCAATCTTGAAGCTCGTCACGCCGGCCTCGACCAATTCGGGAATATGACGGATCATGCACATGTCGCGTGCGTTGAGAATATAACTGCCGTCCTCGTCCTCGCCGAGCGGATAATACTCGCCGGGTCTTCTCTCCTCGACAAGATTGTATGTCCAGCGGCACGGCTGCGCACACTCGCCGCGGTTGGAATCGCGGCCGGTCAGATAGTTGGACAGCAGGCACCGTCCGGAGAACGACACGCACATTGCGCCGTGAATAAAGCACTCGATGTCCATATCGTCCGGAATGCGCCGGCGGATTTCCGCGATCTCGGCGAGTGAAATCTCCCGCGCGGGAATGATGCGCCGTGCGCCGAGCTGATAGAAGAAATTGGCCGTTTCGTAATTGGTCACGCCTGCCTGCGTGGAGATGTGCACCTCGACCTGCGGCGCAACGCGCCCCAGAATCTGCAGTGTGCCGAGATCCGTGGCAATAAACGCGTCGATTCCACAGGATGCCGCCTGCGGCAGATACGCCGCAATGTCGTCAAGCTCATAGTTGCGCGGGAGCGTGTTGCACGTCAGATACACGCGCACGCCGTTTTCATGCGCAAACCGCACCGCCTCGCGCAGCTCCTCGAGCGTAAAGTTGCTGGGCGCCGCGCGCATACCGAAGCGCGTACCGGCCAGATACACCGCGTCCGCGCCGAAGTGCACCGCGCTGTGCAGCGCCTGCATATCGCCTGCCGGAGCGAGCAGCTCCGGCACTTTTTTCGGAATGTCTGTCATAGTCTTATCCTGCCGCATTCTTCCACGCGATCTCCGAACGGTAGCGGTTGTGCTCCGCGTTCGTCCGTGCGAGATAAATGTTGCCCTTCTTATCATGCTGGAAGTAGTAGTAGTCGCTCTCATCCGGGTACAACGCCGCGCGAATCGCATCCTCGCCGGGGTTGCAGATCGAACCCGCGGGCAGCTTTTCGCAGATGTAGGTATTGTAGGCGGGCATATACGCTTCTGCGCGCACGTCACCGATCACGGGACGCACATAGTTGTCGATGTAGTTGTAGGTCGAGTCGCAGTCGAGCGTCGGGAAGCTCATGCTGTGATTCAGGCGGTTATGCAGGACGCCGGATATGGAAGACATCTGCTGCGTATTGGCCGCCTCGCGCTGGATGATCGACGCCAGCCGCACGACCTCGTCGACCGTCATGCCCAGCTCCTCTGCGCGCGCCTGATACTCCGCCGTCCAGATTTCGTCAAAGCGCTTGAGGAAACGCTCGATAACGCTGTTGGCATTGTAATCCACAAAGAACTCGTACGTATCGGGAAACAGGTATCCCTCCAGAAGCAGATAGCGCTTGTCGGATTTGGCTGCCTTGGCAGAATTGAGGAAAGAATAGTTGAAGTTAATATCTTCGATTGCCTTGAACAGGAAATCCGCGTCGCACACCTCGTACTTGGCCAGCTTGTCAAAGATCTGTTTGGCCGTCCAGCCTTCGGGGAAATACAGCTTGACCGTTTCGGTGAGCTGCTGATTCTCCTTGACTTTATTGAGCATGCCCTCAAGTCCCATGTTCGCTTTGAGGTTGACCATGCCGGCAATGTACTCCGGCTCCTTGGACTTGCGAATCTTGCTTTCGACCCGGTAGAACAGTTTGCACATCAGCGGGCGGCTGATCAGTCCCGCGTCGTGCAGCACATCAATCACCTGCTCCGTGTCGGCGTTTTCGGGCATTTCAACGGCAACCGGTTCCGCACTGCGGTTGATGGCCAGAATGTCGTTCATCGTCGAGATGCCGATACCGGACAGGATTGCCGTGCAAAGCAGCACAGAGATGAGCACCTTGGCCGTTGCGGTCAGATAGCCGTGCTTTTTCTTCTTTTGTTTCTTTTTCTTTTTGGGCGCAGACGTACCTGTTTGCGGTGCAGGGCGACCGGTTTGCGCAGCCGGCTGCTGCGGACGCTGCGACACAGGTCTGGGCGGCGTGTGCGTCGGCGTCTGTGCCGGCGTACCGCTGCGACGGGCGTGATTGGAAAAGTAGACCTCGCCCTTGTAGACCGGCTGGTCTTTCGTGTAGGAAAGATCGCCTATGCCGGCGTCGTCATCAATATGCACATGGAAGTTGCGCACCTTCTCGCTGCGATCCGGAAAAGTGCTGCCGGAACGCACATCCTTTTCATCGGAATGATCGGGCGTCCAATCTGACATGGTTCAGACCTCCTTTACGGGTTCATCGGTGATCCAAAGATCAATCGGTATGTCAAACGGCTCTCCCGGCAATGCGGGAGAAACACAAAATGAATAGCAAATGCCGAGGGTTGCCGCAGGGTGCGCGGCAAGATAGCGGTCATAGTATCCGCCGCCGTGACCGAGGCGATTGCCGCGCGCATCCGCCGCAAGCGCCGGTACGATACAGAGCGTCTTTGGATCCGGCAGGCAGAGCGGGCAGTCGCCTTCCGGCTCCGGGATGTCCCACGCGCCGGGAACAAGATCCTGCGTCGAGCGGATCAAAAAGAAGTCCATCTCTCCATGGGCACGACACCGCGGCGCCGCAGTGCGTTTGCCGCTGCGCCATGCGTCGAAAAAGATCGGCGCGGTATCAATTTCGTGCGGCATGGAAACAAAGCAAAAGATCGTCTGCGCATTGCGGTATGCGTCGCTTTGCAGCACACGCGATACGATCTGCCTGTCGAGCGTGCGCTTGCGCTCCGGCGTCAACGCGCGTCTGCGCCGCATGTATTCGGAACGCAGCGCCTGCTTCTGCGCACTCAGTGGCACTGCATCTGGCTGCGCAGCTGCGCCGCTTTGTCCTCACCGCACAGCGCGGCGGCAATCTCAAAGCCGAAATCCGGCGCAACGCCCGCGCCTCTGGCCGTAATGACGTTGCCGTCGCGAACAACGGACTGATCGCAAACGACAGCGCCTCTCAGCTCGCTTTCAAAGCCGGGGAAACACGTTGCGTGCCGATTGCGAAGAATGCCGAGATGGCCGAGGACGGACGGCGCGGCGCAGATTGCACACACAAATCCGCCTGCCTCGTGCACGGCAAGCGTCGTCTCCCGGACGGTTTCGCTCGCGTCCAGATTCTTCGTGCCCGGCATGCCTCCCGGCAGAATGACCGCATCGGGCATACCGTCCGGCAGTGCGTCCGCCGTACAGTCGCAAACGACGGGAATGCCGTGCGAGCCGGTAATTGTGCGTCCACCGACGCCGACCGTGCGCACCTGTTCGCCCGCTCGGCGCAGGATATCTACAGGCGCGAGCGCCTCGATTTCTTCAAAACCGTTTGCTAAAAACAGATAAATCATGACGTCTCCTTTATTCCATTGCAAATGAAATCATGGCATTGTGCAGGGCGATCCGCCCGCCGGTAAAACAGATCATACCGCCGTCCTGTACTTCACCGTACGGCACATCCGCCGGAAATCGCAGCGTCATACGCGGGCAGTCGGTCAGCCGCAGCAGCAGTCCCGCCGCCTGCGGGAAATGCTCCGGGCAGCAAAGGCAGTCCGCCTCGTCGTCGCTGAGCGCGACAAAAGCATCGCCGCTCGCGGCATATACGCCCCTGAAACGCCGGTGCTCCTCGAGCGCATAGCCGAGCGCATCCTTGTCCCAGCTAATTCCGTCGCGCTGCGGCAGATATCGAAACAGGAACGACAGCGCATCCGCCGCAGGCGCATCCGCGGCAATCCGCGCAAGTTCCTCGCGCGTTGTCGTCCAGACACGGCGCGTGAATGCCGTCTCGTAGCCGTGCCGCGCATAGTAGCGATACAGTCCCGGCTCGCCGGGCAGCAGCACAATACCGCGCATACCATCCGCGCAGGCAATCCGCAGCGCGTGATGCAGCAGATCTGCCATCAGGCCGCGTCCGCGGTATTGCGGATGCGTCGCGGCGGCAAAAAGATAATAGACGGGATAATGCGTTCCGCCGGCAACAAGCGACGCGGGCAGCAGAAACAACTGCGACACAACCCGCCCATCCACACAGGCAACCGGCGTTTTGGACGGATCAAACCGCCGTGCAAAAAAGAAATCCGTATATTCGTTTCCGTCGCCGAAGGACGACTGCCAGTTCTCCCGCAGTGCAGGCAGATCCTGCGGCGCTGCGGTGCGCATCTCAATCCCTGTAGACTGCATTGTATTTTACCAAAAGCTGCGCCGGATGATACGACAGCTTCGCCTTGCGCAAGCCCTCGTCGCCTGTATCCTCCTCGCGGTTAATGAGCGGATACGCACACAGATCCCTTGCGGCAAACTCGCGATTGATCATCGGATAGGCCCCGCGCACGTCGGCAAACGCCTTTTCAAAATGTGTGCAGAACATATGGCTGCCCATCGGCTCACCGATCGTGAATGCCACGACCATGCCGCCCTTGCGAAGCAGCGCGCCACAAAAACCGAGCGACTCGTAATAATCGAACGCACGCTGCAGCGCGACACGCTCATTTGCAAGCTCCGCGGGATTTTTGTCAAGATTCTGCTGCACCCATACGTCTTCCATGGCGGCGCATTCCGCAAGATTCTCCGGCGTAATACGCTCATACGTGTAGTCGCCGTCCCGCTCAAAGGCGGCAATGTGGTTGCGTTTGGCGTGGTATTTTTTGCCCGCGAGCGTCGCCAGATCCTGCTGCGCGTAGATATAGTCGAAAAAATCCCGGTCTTCCGTATATGCAAAACGTCCCGGACAAGCCGCCTCGAGCTGCTGCCTGTCCGCCTCGGTCACGCCGAACAGACGAAGCTGCCGGCCACGCGCGCAAGCATCCGCGTGCAGCAAATCGATCGCTGCACGCAGATCGCCGTGTCCCATCGGGAAGCAGTATTCGCCGTCGTCTTCCATACCGGCAGCAAGAAAAAAGTCCCCGTACCGCGCTATATATGTACTGTAGATCGGGCTCCAGATAAAGATATTGCCGAAGCAGTATTCGCAGCTCATGCGCCGGGTGGACCCGATCAGACGCGTGACCCACTCCCTGTCCTCAATCCGAGGGGGGTTAAAATCTATCATTTCGTTGCAATCTCCTTTGACACAATCTGTCGAACCGCTTGCGCGATCTCTTCAATCGGCAGCGGGCGGTCGTCCGCCGCGCAGTGCAGTACATGCCATCCGAGCTTGTCCGCTGCATAGAGCGCAGCCGTATGGCACGCACGAAGGTACGCGATGTTGGACTCGTGGATGTCCTTCTTGCCGTCGTCGCCGTCATAACGGCGCGTCATCAGCCGCTGCGACACGTCGATCGGCATATCGAGATAAACAACGCAGTCCGGCCGGGGCAGCGCAAGTTTGGTATACTCAAAATCCTCCAGCCATGCGAGGTATTCGTCCCACTGTTCGCGCGGGAGCTTCTGAAGCTGGTGGTAAGCATTGGACGTGGTGTAGCGGTCGGCCAGAATGACCGAGCCGCTCTCGTACGCAACGCGCCACTTGCGCAGATAGTGCGCCGCGCGGTCGACAGCGTAAAAGGCGGAAGCGGTATAGGCGTTGACCGCAGACGGGTCGCTGCCGAACTCGCCGTGCAGATACATACGCACCAGCGTACTGGACGGATCATCGTAGTCCGGGAGCTTGATTTTGCGCACATGCGCACCTGTTTCGACAAGAGAATCGGCGAGCCGGTCGAGCTGCGTGCTCTTGCCGCTGCCGTCCAAGCCCTCCAGTACGATCAGCTTCCCATACATGCTCTTTCCTCCAAAAGTACATTCTTCCGCATATTAGAAGTATTATACAATATATATGCAAAAAAATCAATACAAAAAACGTGATTGTTCACGGCTCACGCATGAAAAAAGCGATGTAAAGTCAGGGGGCTTTACAGGCGAGGAATAATCTGCTATCATAAAATAAAAAAGGTGAAAAACATGATAGCAAAATATTTTAGCGAAGTCGAAGATAGACGAGAGCCATGG
>JAFSYM010000047.1 GCA_017450005.1 Clostridia bacterium | reverse complement strand
TTTTGAATGTCCTTAAAAACTACCCAACTTCAAAGAAAATGAGTCTTTCCCGCAAGCGTCAGAAATGCGAGTATGACCACGATTTCCTCGCCGACGTCCTTTCTTTCGCTGCGAATAATTTTCATGCGTGAGCCGTGCGTGTATCGTCTTGACAATGGATTTCTGCAGGTATATAATTTCCAATGTATAGAAAGAATTTTAAATGGGTATTTTCCGGCTTTTGGGTTTGATTTTACTTATTTATCAAGCTTTTACCTCTTTGACATTTATTTATCTCATTTACATTTTTTGTCTTTTGAAGGGTGTGTGCGATGAAACAACGTGACCTGCGCCGTCTGGGGCGGCGCGACCTGCTCAAGATCCTGCTTCAGGTGCAGCGTGAGAACGAAGCTCTGACGCAGGAGATTGCCGAACTGCGTGAAAAGCAGGCGCTTTTGGATGGTTTGGAGCTTGGCTCCATCGCCGAAGCGGCGCTGCATCTGAATCACGTTTTTGAAGCGGCGCAGCAGGCAGCGGATCAATACGTTGCCGCAGCCAAAGCGTTGTGTCCCCCGCAGGAACAGGATGAACCGCAGGAGGAGCCGCAAGATGGCGAAGAATAAACCGCAGCAGCGCCCCGCGCAAACGGAAAACCATCCGGTACGGCGACAGAACCGACCGGCATCCGAGCAGATCGAGCGTGAGCTTGCGCGTGTGGAAGAAAAGCGGCGTTTCCGCACCGTCATGCGCAACACACTGGCCGTGCTGGCGAGCGTAGCGGCGATCGCCGTTCTCATTTCGACCTTTCTGCTGCCGGTCATGCGCGTGTACTCCAACGCCATGACGCCCACGATTTCCGAAAACGAGATTCTCATCGCCGTTAAAACCAAGGACATCCGCCGCGGCGACATTATCGCGTTTTACTACAACAACCGTATTCTGATCCGGCGCGTGATCGCCATGCCGGGCGAGACAGTTTCCATTGATGATTCCGGAACGGTCTATGTCAACGAAGGTATCATCGGCGAGCCGTATGTCGCGGAACGTGCACTCGGCAACAGCGATATCGAATACCCCTACCGCGTGCCGGACGACGCGCTGTTCGTACTCGGCGACAACCGCACTGCCTCCGTTGATTCGCGCAACACGGTCGTGGGCTGCATCACACAGGATCAGATGGTCGGCAAGCTGCTGGTCTGTATCTGGCCCTTCCCCTCGATCCGGCTGATCGAGAACACCCTGCTGCCGCCGGTTTAAAAGCGTACCTGATTCAGGCAGCACAACCCTTCAGGCGCTTCGCGCCAGCTCCACTTACACAGGGGAGCCTGATCGAGTAGGAAACGCAGATTATAAAGTATTTTGCCATCGTTTCTTTAAGGACATTGAAATCCCGCATGGAGGTCTCAACAGTGGACAGAATGCATAACAAGCGTCTGGTGCCGTATGCAAAAGCATTGCGAAAGAATATGACAAAAGAAGAACGGCACTTGTGGTATGACTATTTAAATCTGCTTCCTATTCGCTTTTATCGTCAAAAGATTATCGGAAAATACATCGTTGATTTTTATTCTTCGGAAGTCAAAATGGTAATTGAAGTAGATGGTTCTCAGCATTTTGAAGAAGCCGGATTACGATGTGACGCTGAACGTGACGCATATCTCAGGTCATATGGCTTGGATATCATTCGTATACCCAACAATGAAATCAACAACAATTTCAATGGGGTTTGTGAATACCTGGATAATACAATCCAGCAACGTAAAGCTGCTATGCACAGCCTCCCTTGTGTAAAGGGAGGTGGCACGCCGCAGGCGTGACGGAGGGATTGTCACAGCAAACAGCATCTGGATTGACAACCCCTCAGTCAGCTTCGCTGACAGCTCCCATTACACAGGGGAGCCTGACCGAATTTGTTGATTACAACCGGCGAAAGCCGTTTGTATATGTCCGTCCATCCATCTGTTGACCATTTCGGAAAGGAGGTCTTGCACGACAAGCACATGTCCGCCAACACACAATTCACTCAAGGATCCCATTTCTAAGAAAGAAGGAAAAAACAATGAAAAAACTTGCTCTCATTCTGATGAGCGTCGTGCTGGTTTTCACCTGCACGGTTATGGCATTTGCTGAACCATCCGAATATGTTATCACCGTCAACAACGCTGTCAGCGGCGAACAGTACACGGCGTACAAAGTCTTCGACGTGACATACGGCAGCATGCCCGACGGCGCATCCAGCAGCCAGACCACCACTGCCTACTCTTACAGCATCGTAGAGGGTTCTGAGTGGTGGGATACTGTAACAACCCGCGCGGACGGCGCACCGGTTGATAAAACCGGCGCATCCTTCCAGGTTGATTTCCTGACATTCACCAAGACCACCAAACAGGTCGGCGGTCATTATGTGTACACCGTTACCTACAACGAAGAGTCTTTCAACGTTAAAGATTTCGCAGAGAAGCTTTACGGCGCTGTGAACGGCAAAACGGCAGCTGCACAGGCAACTGCAACAGGCAGCACTGTCGATCTGGATGTCGGCGAAAGCGGTTACTTCTTCGTTACCACATCCACCGGCGCTCTTTGCGCACTGGACACGAACCATCCGACGGCGGACGTCAACGAAAAGAACAGCGTTCCCACCGTTCAGAAAAAGGTCGCCAAAGACGTCACGAACCCCGACTGGCAGGATGCTACCAACCAGTCCATCGGCAAGGATGTTGCGTTCAAAATCACTGTGACCGATGGTGCCGGTACCGATGCCGCCATTACCCTGACGGATACCATGACCCCCGGTCTCACGCTCAAGCAGATCTCTGCCGGCGTGTATGACATCAAGGTCTATGAAGGCGGCACGACCACCGAGATTCCCGCGACCCAGACTGTCAATGAGCAGACCGTCACGAACTACACAATCACCGTGACCGATCCGCAGCACTTCACGATCGTTTTCTCCGACGCGTATGTTAAAAGCCTGGCAGACAACGCATCCATTGACGTGAAGTACACCGCGACGCTCAACGAAAACGCATACATCAAAGGCAACGGCCTGGATAACAGCGGCGAGACGCCGGCCGATCTGCTGAACATGAACACCGTGGTCATGAACTATTCAAACCAGACCTCCCAGGATTCCGTTACCGTGGAAACCTATCAGTTTGAAATCATCAAGACCACCAGCAACAACTACGGCAAGAAAATCCTGAATGGCGCTAAGTTTAGACTGTATGACGCAGCGACCGGCGGCAGCGAAGTTCCCGTCGTGTTTGTGCGCGACGAAGTCCTGCAGGCAGCCGACACGACCAACGGCACGCCCGCAGTCGTCAGAAAGATCTATCGCCGCGCTCTGGCCGGCGAAGCCGGTATGGACATTGACGCCGGTATCGCTCTGATCGAGGGCGAAGGCAACGGCGCCTACTATCTTGAAGAGACGCAGGCTCCCGACGGCTATAACAAGCTTTCATCCCGTCAGGCTGTCACCATTAACGGCAACAACATTATGGCTGAGCTTTCCGCAGACTTCAGCACCTACGTAGACGGCGGTATCCGCATTGAAAATAAGACCGGCGCAGAGATGCCCAGCACGGGCGGCATCGGCACCATCATCTTCACCGTGATCGGTTCCCTGCTCGTGATCGGCGCTGTCGTCGTTCTGGTTTCCAAGAAGCGCATGCACGCTTATGAGGACTAAGCATTACCGAAATACCGGACTGATCCGTGAGTGATTGATTACCGGCGGGGACTGCTGTGCAAGCGTCCCCGCCGAAAAGTGATAGCACTCCATACGATATGACCGGAACCCCTCGGTTTATCGGCAGGCGGGCGTATGCCCGCCTGTCGATCCGTGAGGCCACCTGAAACCATTTCCATTTCAGGAAAAAACAGTGCGGAGAGTACAGCATGAAAGAGACGACGAACACGAATAAAGAGAAGAAAAAGAAAAAGACGAAAAAAAGCGGTAGGTCGTCTACCATTCTTCTGGTCGTCATCATCATTGCCGGACTGTCCCTGCTGCTTTATCCCAGCGTGAGCAACTACTGGAATTCCCTGCATGCCTCGCGCGCGATCGCTGACTATGTTTCCGCCGTCAACAACCTCGATGCCGAGCACTACACGGAACTGATCCGCAACGCGCGCAAGTACAACGAGGATCTTGCAAGCAGTTACTTTATGGCAAAATTCGGTCTCGAACAGCGAGAAGCCTACAACGCGCAGCTCAACGTGATTGACACAGGCATCATGGGATATATCGAGATTAAAAAGATTAATTGCTTTCTGCCGATCTATCACGGCACATCCAACACGGTACTGCAAATTGCGGTTGGTCATCTTGAAAACAGCTCCCTGCCTGTCGGCGGAAAGAATACGCATTGTGTGCTTTCCGGACACCGCGGTCTGCCGTCCGCCCGCCTGTTCACAGATCTCGACAAAATGGAACTCGGCGATACATTCATTATTCAGGTACTCAATGAGACGTTGACGTATCAGGTCGACCAGATCCGTATTGTTCTGCCCACACAGCTCGACGAAATCCAGCTTGTCCCTCAGCGCGACTACTGCACTCTCGTAACCTGCACGCCCTACGGCATCAATACGCACCGCATGCTGGTACGCGGACACCGCATCGACAACGAAGAGCAGGCAATGGAAGTGCGCGTAATCGGCGATGCTCTGCGTATCCGGCCGACGATTGTCGCGCCGATTCTGTCCGTTCCGATGTTCATCACATTGTTTATCGTACTGAATGTTCGCTCCGGGCGCGAAAAGAAACGCCGCCGTGTAATGCGGCTGGAGATGCAGGCACAAAACTATACGAGCCAGTCATAACATTTGAAACAGTCTTTTTTGTATAAACGTACAGATATTCGGAAAGGAAGTGATTGCCGTGCGCAAGTTCAATCGAATCGCCAAGCTGTGTCTGGCTGCGGCAATCACTGTTCTACTGATCGCCGTGATGTGCCTGAACGCCTTCGCAGCGGCGCCCGATCTGCAGCGCAAGGGATCCATCACATTCACGATGGCTTACAATTCCATTCCGGTTCCCGGCGGGACACTGAGTCTGTACCGCATCGCAACCGTGATGGAGCTCGCAGGCGATCTGCACTACAAATGGGTTCCGGAGCTGGAGGATTCCGGCCTGCTGCTCTCCAAGCGCAACACAGAGGTTTTTGCCGACCGTATCTCCATGCTCATCGACAGCCGGAGTCTGCCATCCGTAACGCGCACAATCAGCGGCCATGGCAAAGTAACCTTCTCCGATCTGCCGTGCGGACTGTATGTGATCTATCAGCGCACTCCCGCTGCCGGCTTTGAGCCGATCAACGCATTTTGCATCAGCATCCCTATGCTCGAAGACAACGAGTTCGTATACGACATCAGCGGTTCTCCCAAGCCGCGCCCTGAAACCACCACGACCGAGATTACGGTCACGCGCGTCACTGTCACGACGCCCGGCTCCGAATCCACAACAAGTCCGGAGGAACCGACGACCGCGTCTCATGAGGAGGACGAACGCCTGCCCCAAACCGGTCAGCTCTGGTGGCCGGCATGGCTGACCGGCGCAATCGGACTGATGATGTTCGGCGTGGGACTGTCGCTGCGCATCACCACGCGGCAGGAGGATTACTGGTCATGATGACACTGCGCAAATTCGGCGGTGTTCTGATCGTTCTGGGCGTGACGCTGATGATGGTCGCCGCAATGATCGTAATGTATAATCTCGACAACGATGGAGACGTCGCCGCCGCAACCGACGAAGTCGTTGCAGCGTTGTCCAAAGCAATTGCCGACAGAGACGGCGCACTGCCAAAAAGCGAGGCTGAGGCTATTGCCATGCGAGAGGCCGGAACAGACGTCGTCTATGTCGACGGACACGCCTATATCGGCTACCTGACGGTGCCTTCGCAGAACCTTGAGCTGCCGATTCTGAGCGCTTGGAGCTACGACAACCTGAAGATCGCGCCGTGCAGCTACTCCGGCAGCATCTACTCTAACGATCTGGTGCTCTGCGGACACAACTACCGCAGTCACTTCGGTCGGCTCAACAATTTGTCTATCGGCGATACAATCCGGTTTATCAATGTTTTCGGCGTCGTGACGGATTACCGCGTGGCGGAGCTTCAGGTACTTCGTCCCACGGCCGTCGACAAAATGACCAAAAGCCGGTTTGATATGACGCTCTTTACCTGTAATATGGCAGGTAACGCCCGTTTCACTGTGCGCTGCATGCGTGCGGAATAACCCAAATCTGAACATATTATTATAATGAAAGGAGGGATTTGCATGACCGCCGGCACAATCAAAACCGACTGCAGACCGATCATCCGTCTGCGCAGATCCATCGCAGCGCTGCTGTGCATGGTTATGCTGTTTTCCTCCGGACTTCTGTCTGTTGTCGCCTTTGCGGCCGACAGTTTTTCGCATTCCATCACCGAAACCGTCACCGCTTCGGACGGACAGTCCTACAAGGTAACCGTGCGATATGGCGACGACGCCGGTTTCCCGCGCAATGCCGCGTTGTCCGTGCGTGAGATCGCGTGCACCGACGCGCAGTATACCGAATACCTGTTCCGCACACAGTCTGCGCTGCACATACGTTCGGGCGCATTCAGCTTTGCGCTGTTCCTGGACATCTCGATCGTCGATCCGGACGACCCGGACGTGCACCTGCAGCCTGCGGACGGCACCGCGGTCGACGTGCGCATCCGCTTCTCAGACGATACGCCTGAGAATCTCCAGGTCGTCCACTTTGCCGACGGCGAAAAGGCGCAGGTGCTCGACAGCGTGGAGCAAAAAGGCAAGACCCTGCAGTTTGAAACGGACGGCTTCTCCGCGTATGCAATCGTGGAAGGTCCGCCGGCATTGGGACTTGGCGGCTGGGAAACGATCACTTCCGTTGCGGAATTGAAGGCGCACGCCGCGGACGGCGTGTATATGGGCCACGTTGACGGCTATTACTTCACAAACGGCATCACAAAAATCAGCGGTTCACGTACTGGTATTACCAAAACGACGCCTGCTGCATCCACGCCCGGCGACGGCGCTGTTCCGTACTATTTTGAGTGGATCGAAGACACAGACGACCAGTTCCTTGCGTACTGTCTGGATGCGCAGGGCAATCGCGTATACATAAAGCAAAGCTCCAACAGCCTGAATCTGACGAATATCGCCGGCGCTACGGTTTTCACCGTCGAGCCGTTCCCGAACGAGCCGAATGCTTTCCGCGTTCGCGGCAGCAACAACTACTGCTGGAACATGCAGGCCGGCGGCACCGGTAAATCCTTTGCCGCATATAATAACCTGACCGACGTAAACGCCAAAATCAAATTCCTCTATCAGGAAGAAGTGCCGGGCGATATATATGAAATGGACGGAAAGTCCTACGGCATCATGAGTTATTTCGGCGGGCTCACCGGCAAGGCCTTGATGGCGGACGACACCTCAAACAACACGCTCAAGGCCATGAACATGACCGTCCTCAACAAGCAGAACGACCTGGACGACAAAATCTTCGTGACGAACGACACCGATATTTCCGAGTGGACGTTCCAGTGGGTCGGCAGCGACAACTACTATCTCAAATCCGTCGTCGACGGCGTCACGTATTACCTGAGCGTGTCCCCTTCCGGTCTTACGCTGAAGACCACGCCGGACGCTTCCTGCGCCCTGCGGTTCATTCCCGGCACCGGCACACACGCCGGCCAGTTCTGTCTGAGTAACGGCAATACTACGCTGACGTATTCCGGCAACTCGGAGACCGGCTTCACTGTAGGCGGCGCGGCCGGTACGGAGTGGCTGAATTTCGTCGACCTGTCCGATCTGACCGCAGACTACCTGATGAAATATTCCGCGCAAAAGGTCAGCGTTTCCGATCCGAGCATCACAAACGGCTCCAAGATCATTTTGTACACGCGCGTATGGAACAACAACACCAAGCGATACGAATTCTACGCAGTCGACCACGACGGCAGCCTTGTCCCCTGCTACGAGAGCGGCGACAACATCGAGTGGATCGGCACGCGTATCAACACGCTGCTGTGGAATTTCGTGGAGTACTACTGGGAAGGCACCAACGAACCCAACTACTACTACGAGCTGTACAATCCGTACTCCGAGAAATTCATCGCCCCGCAGGTCAGCGGCGGTCAGATTCTCTCGGACAGCACCATCGGCATCAACCTCAACGGCCGACGCAACGGCTACTACTACACGCCGATCGTCGCGTGGGACGACGCCAACTACTCCTATGCAGGTCTGAAGACAGATGACGACTCGATCGCCTCCTGCACGCTGCAGCAGACCGATGACTTCTACTTTGCGATCATCCAGGATATTCCGGTCGACGATACGCTGCACACGGTCGATACCATCGACAACAATATGTTCGGCATCACGATGAAGATGATCGACTTTTCCACGAAGTCTCAGAGCACCGGCGCCATTTCAAACGAACAGGACCGCATCCTCGGCGACGCCAGCGGCGGCGGCGTCCTGTATGCGAGAACCGGACTGCTTTCGACCGATCTCGACGAAACGACCGGTTATCCGACGGCCACACTGACCGGTTCGTCTCTGTATAATCTGTTCAATAACAACAGCGCGGGAAACACCGCCTCGCTTGCCAACCATCTGTTCATCCAGAGTATCTACAATGCCAGCGGCTACTTTGAATTTGACAGTACGCAGAACTTCGCAAGCCTCGGTCAGAACGGGGATTTCACCGTATACCAGGAGTTGGGCACGAATGATACCGGCAGCAGACCGTCGCTCATGCACGGTCAGTTCATGCCGTACAACGATATTGAAGCCGGCACGTTTTCTTCCCTTAACCCAAAGAATCAGTACACGGCGACGCAGAATCCGCTGCCCGTAACCGATCCGCGTAACGGCGAGCAGTTGTATCTCGTGCGTCAGCCGGACTACTTCTTCGGCATGGAGCTGGAAGCCAGCTTCATCCAGACGCCGAACGGCCACGACGCATGGGGTCACGACATCATTTACGAGTTCACCGGCGACGACGACTTCTGGCTGTACGTGGACGGCGAGCTGGTCATCGACCTGGGCGGTATCCACAGTGCGCTGCCCGGAACCGTCAACTTCTGCACGGGCGTGGTCACGGTCAACGGCGTCACCACAACACTGCGCGACGTCTTCTACAACAACTACATCGGACGCGGGCACACCGCCGAAGAGGCGCAGGCGTATATTGACGAGAACTTCGAGCAGAACGCAAACGGCCAGTGGGTTTTCAAGGATTACACATCCCACACCATGCGCATCTTCTACATGGAACGCGGCGCCGGCGCATCGAACCTGCACATGCGTTTCAACCTGGCCTCTGTCCGCCCCGGCACCGTGCTGCTGAGCAAGGAATTGAGCGGTATTGAAGATCCCCGTTCCGTCCAGGCGGAATACCCGTACCAGATCTGGTACCGTAAGGCCGAGGATCCTACGGACTATCTGCTCACTGAGGACAATCTGAACATCCGCGTTCTCTACAAGGACACAGTTACCCCCGTGAAGTATAAGCCGAGCCTGACCATTGACGGCATCACCTACGGCAGCGTGTTTCTGCTGAAACCCGGCGAGATTGCGGAAATTGATCTGCCGGACGATGCGATCTCCTACCGGATCGTGGAGTGCGCCATCAACACAGACGTTTACAACGACGTCTCCGTCAACGGTACGTCGATCGAAGGCACAGAGATTTCCGGACACAATAACCGTGAAGACTACGGCATTCCGTATGCGACGTCCAAGGAACGATCGCGCGTGAACTACCGCAACACGGTTGACCCCGCCGCGCTGCGCAACCTGACGATCGAAAAGATCCTGTACGACGAAACCGGCACGCATGAGCTGCACAACGACGCCTCCATCTTCAGCTTCCGCCTGTATCTCGGCACAGAGTTCAGCGACGGCATAGAGGCAGCCAACATGGTCAGCTACCACGTCAAAAATGAAGCCGGTGAATATTGTGTCTGGAACACGGCAGCACAGCGTTTCGTGCCGCTCTCCGGCAAGACGGATTATTCGACGCTCACCCCTGCCGAAAAGCAGTCCGTTACATTTGCGACCTCCATGAACGGTTCGATCTCCAAGATCCCGCCGTTCTACACGGTAGAATTCCGTGAGCTTCTGGCCGGTACGCAGTTCAAGGTCGAGGAACGCGATTACGAAATTCCCGACGGCTATTCGCGCCAGAAATACGTTCTGTATCCGCAGGGCAAGAGCCTGAGCGGTACCGACAGCAGCACACCCGCGGAGGGCGTGCTTGTCGCCAACGAAGACCCGCACGTCGACGTGTGCAACCTCAAGGGCTGGGGTCTGCGCGTCAACAAAAAATGGACGGACGCGGACTACATGCAGCGCCGTGATCCCGCCTACTTCGCCGTCTTCACCGGCACTGCCGAAAACAACCTGACGCTCGTTCCGGGCACGGTACGGCAGATGCAGTACGGCGTGAATACGCTCTACTGGTACTTCCAGACTCTGCCGGTCAACGTTCCCTTTGAACAATACGAAATCCGTGAGGTCGAGCTGACGAATCCGACGTTTGACCAGGACGGAAATCTGACCGGTTACAGCAGCGTATCGCCTGTCGCGCCGAACAGTGAAATTGAAATCAGCGGCACGCAGAACGGCGAATCATACAGCGCGGACTTCACCTACACCGTGCTGTATGACAGGGGCGAGCTGGAGGAAGGCTCCAACGTGCGCGTGGACGAAGTGACCAACGACCGTCCCGGTATCGTGCTCAAGAAGACGCATTGGGACGGCACGACGCCGCTTGCCGGCGCGGAGTTCACACTCAAGGACAGCTACAGCAACGTGATCGGCACCTACACGTCCGATGCAAACGGTCTGATCACGATCGCTTTTCTACGCAACGACGCAACATATTATCTCGAAGAGACCAAGGCGCCGGGCAGCTATCTCGGTCTGCAGGACACCATCTCGATCCGCCTGCATTACGGCACGGTCACAGTCAGCGGCACCGATGCAGCCAACTATTCGATCATCGAGCATCAGGACAGCGCGCCGACGATCGTAATCAAGAACCGCGAGCGTTCGTTCTACGTTGTCAAAAAAGATGCGGGCACAGGCGCCGGACTTGCAGGCGTGCACTTTGCGCTGCACCGCCAGGTCACCATCGGCGGCGTGAGCACCATCGACTTCAACCCCATGGCAGGTTTTGAGGATCTGGTCACCGGCCAGAGCGGCGTGCTGCCGCTTGTGAATCAGACGCTTCCTGCCGGTACCTATGAGCTGCGCGAGAAGCAGCCGCTGAGCGGCTATCAGGCGCTGGACGGATACATCCGCTTCACGGTCAGCAAGACAGGAGAAGTGGAGCTTGTCTCCGCACCGGACGGCGTAACGCTGACGGATGAAACGAACGGTGCAGACGGCGCAATCACGTACACGCTCTCCGTTCCGAATACGAACCGCAAGAGAGTGTCAATCTGGAAAACCGGCTCCGGCTTCAACACGATTACAACCGGCGCGAGCTTTGAACTGTACAACGCGTCCGATTTTGACGACACGAACAATGCCCCGATCACCGGCGCCGAAGCGCTCTTGCAAGGTACGACCGGCAATGACGGCCTGCTGCAGCTCGGCATGCTGAATGTCGGCGAATACCGACTCATCGAGACCGAAGCGCCATCCGGATACCGTGCCGCAGTCAACGCGATTCATATTACGGTTGCGGACAGCGGCGTAACGGCGAGCTGCGGATCGGAAACGCTGGAGGTCAACGTCAAGGACGATCAATCCGGACACTGGGTTATGGGTCAGGACGACGACACTTGGCAGATCCATGTACGCAACTACACCGGCACGGTCATGCCGAAAATCGGCGGCATCGGCACACACTGGTTCTACTGTGCGGCAGGCGTACTGCTGCTGAGTGCGCTCGGCATCCTGCAATACCGGCGCAGAAGCAAAAAGCAATACGCGCAATAACAAACAGGACTGCAAACCCGACGAGGGAATGCAGCCCTGTTTTTTTCGCTGTTCACGGATTTTTGTGGGATAAGATGAAGCTTTCCCTGATTGTCATTGCGAGCGCCTTTATGGCGCGCGGCAATCCGTACTCCTTGCTTTTGTTTTTACGCTCTGCTGGGGGAACGGATCGCCGCGGTCGG
>JAFSYM010000046.1 GCA_017450005.1 Clostridia bacterium | reverse complement strand
GGCGAAAAAGGCCCGTTTACGGGTAGCAAGTAACAATCTTACGCGGCTGGCAGACCGTATCACGCGTTAACGCGTCTGCGAAGAACAGAGGGCTTTGCCCGTCAAAGAAAAACCACCGGCTTGGCCGGTGGATGTTTATTCGTATTTCTGATTCTTTATGATTTGCAGTCTGCGACGTGCTGCATCATGCCGCGGAAAACTGCGGCGAGCGTTTCGGCTGTTTTGGGGCCGAGCGAATTGGTCTCTTCGTAGTGCCGCCTGCCGTGGCGGTCGCGCGCCGCGTCGAAGTACGGCGTTTCATCGTGCAGCAGAAAATCGTTTTTCGGCAGAATGTAGCCTACTTCGTCGTTTGCCAGTCCCACGACGCGCAGCGCAGGGTCGTTTGCAATTTGTACGAGCGGTTCGGAGTTAATCTCACCGCCGCATCCGGTCGCGGAATCCTCCGCGCCGAGATAGCCGCCATACACCAGCTCGGGGAACAGCTCGCCCGGCGTCAGCAGCAGGTGAAGCTGTCCGATCTCAAGATACGTCATTTCCGTGCGCAGCGCAAGACCGAGCGACGAGCCGGCGAGACTCTCGCCCTTTGCGCGCAGAATGCGCGCTGTCCGCGCCGCCAGCAGCATTGTATTGTCGGCCTCCACATAAAACGGCTGCCGCAGCTGATTGATGCAGGGCTTGAGCTTCTTTTCCTTGCCGATGCGCAGCGCATATTCAGCCAGACGCGTGCCGATGTTTCGCGTCGATGCGGCAAAGTCGCCGCCTGCGTCGCGTATCTCCTGCTCATCCTCGATCAGCATGGAGATCATGCCGCCGATCGCACCGACCAGATACAGCGTTTCGGCGCCTGTATTCGCGCGGATCGCCTCGCGCATATAGCCCGGAAAGTCCGCGCTCACGCGGGAGTTGCAGCCCTGCAGCGATTCGGAATGCGACGCGAAATGCACAAGCCACGTCTCGCGTGATCCGTCCTTCGGGACGAAACGCAGACGTGTGAGCGTCCTGGAATAGACGTACGGCGTGCGGATGTCCTCCTGCATATCGGGCACTTCGATTTCACCCAAATACAGGTCACCGTCGCGTCGGTCGCGGTAGGCGGCGATCGCGGCTTTTTTGACCTGCGCGCGGAAGAACGTCATATAGGCTTTATCGCGTCCGCTGCGCGGCAGAGGGCCCCAGTTGCCCATTGTGTCGATGGACGCATGGTCATGCGTGCTCATGATATGAATGCCGCGGCAGTTCGCCGTCTGCGCGAAGTCCGCGAGATCGGCGCGTATGTCCTCGACGTCGGCATTCAGCAGGCCCACCGTATCGGCCGATACCAGCAGCAGCGCGCCGCGGCCGGAGTTGTCGTCCAGCCAGAGCGCATGCACATGCGGCTCGTCGAGATACCCCGTCGCTGGATTGTTCTCGCCGTAGCCGGCAACGTAGTAGGTCTTCTGCATGAAGTCATCCGGCAGCAGCGTCGCCTTGCCGAAGCCGACGCTGTAGCGCTTGCCGCCCTCGGCTTGCCAATCGTCTGTTTCTGCCGGCGCAATCGCGGGGGAGGGACGCAGCCGCAGCCGCAAGCTGCCGGATGCGCGGTACGCGCCGCGCAGCACACCGTACAGTGCGGACTTGCCTTTGCCGAGTGCTTTTCTTCTGATGTTATCCGTATCCATGTCGGATCATTCCTTCCGTATCATCAATGCGGTTTTCGTCCTGCCTTTACCGCAGGGACACGCCGTGCGCGTCCGCGGTTACTTCTTCGGGAACAGATTCGCAAACAGCGTCTGTGTCAAAGACGCGATGTCGCGCAGATGGTCGATGCTGCCCGGATGTGCCGGCGTCAGGGACGTGATGTCGAGAAAATACTGCGGAATCTTGCCGGGATCGGATGTGGGGAAAACGTTCTTGTCAAAACCGGCCAGCGCGCCGATGCGCTGCGAGACCTGCCGGTTCTCGATGTGCGCGCCGGGCGCGAAGAAGTCCTTGCAGCCGAAGACGATCACAGGCACGTCCGCGTCCGTATGACCGGATTTGGTATAGACGTACTTGCCGTCCCTGAGCACGATGCCGCCCGTTTCATGGTCGGCCGTGATCACGACGAGCGTGTTGCCGTCGCGTTTGGCAAACTTTGCCGCGATCTCGATCGCGTGGTCAAACTCCTCCACAGCTTCGGCTGCGTTGGCAACTTTGGTGTCGTAGTTGTCCGCGTCATTGCTGCCGTGACTGTGCTTGTCGATGTGCGCGCCCTCGACCATCAGGAAAAAGCCCTGATCGTTTTTCAGCAGGTTGATGGCCTTTTCAGTCATCTGCGAGAGTGTCGGAGAGTCGGAGCCGGCAGGCGCCTCGGTGTGCCACATTGCGTTGTAATCAAACTGGCCGAAGCTGCGGCTGCCGCTTTTCAGCGACTGCATTTCGCGTGCCGTCGTCACGACGGTGAATCCGTTCGAGGCGGCTGTGTCCGCGCTGAACGTTTTCACGGCGCCGCCCCAGATCAGATCGAGATCGGACTGCATCTGCTGGGTGGTGATGTCTGTGGAATTGCCGCGGTCGGACGTGTGGGCTGAGAAGGACGCGGGCGTCGCGCCGTCTGTAGCGTCGGTCGTGATGACGCCCGAACGCATGCCGCACTTTTTCGCAACCTCTGCCAGCGTGCACGGATGGCTGAACCAATCCAGCGGATCGTACACATACGTTGCAACATAACGGTTGACGGTGCGCACACCGGACGAGAGCGCTGTGCCGCCGGCAGCGCTGTCGGTGACGCGGTTGCTGGCCGAGCGTGTTTTGGAGTAGCCGCGCACGTCGCAGTGGTCTTCCATGTACAGGGAAATGCCGCGTTCCTGCTTGGCGAGCGCAAGGTGATTTTCGCCCATACCGTCGCCGATCATCAGGATGATATTCTTGTAGCCGGGTCCGCGGTCGAGCGCAGAAGCGGCAGGGGCGCAAATTGCGCAGATCAGGAGCAGCGACAGCAGAAGTGCGGTCAGTTTTTTCAGTTTCATAGAGATTCCTCCTTTTTCCTTTGTTCCGATTATATAATCTTGCCCGCTTTTTGTCAATGAAATGTGGTGAAAATCTCCAAAACACTCTTGCATTTTATGCTGTTTTATAGTAATATGTATAATGTAAAAGTGTAAAAGGGAGCGGTGTCTCATGAAACGATACAGAAAAACGATCCTTTCCGTTCTGCTCGCGCTGGCGGTGACGGCAGCAATGGCGCCGTTCGCCTGTCTGGAGGCGCTTGCGGCGTGGGGCGGCGGCACAACCATGCCGTCGATGAATGCCGAGGGGTACTATCTGATTGACACGGGAGAAAAACTCGCCTGGTTCTCGAACCGGGTCAATTCCGGCTATCCCACGATCAAGGCCAAGCAGACGAGCAATATTGACATGGGCAGCCGTCCGTTCACCCCGATCGGCACCTCGGCGCAGAAATTCAAGGGCATCTACAACGGCGGCGGCTACACGATTGCCAACCTGAAAGTGACCGGCAGCGAGGAAGGACGCGGACTGTTCGGCTACATCTCAACCACGCCGTCCAGCCATACGTATACGGATGAGGACGGCGAGGTCATCACCGAGACGATCTACACGCCGGGTGAGGTCAACGATGTGACGCTGACGGGTGCGTCGATCGAGGGCAGCAAAAACATCGGCGGCATTGCCGGCGTATCGGAAGGCGGCGCAATCTCCGGATGCCGCGTTTCCGGTACCGTGACCTGTACCGGCTCCAACGCGGGCGGTATTGTCGGCTACAATTCGCTGTCCGCTACGGTGCTCAACTGTGAGAATAACGCTGCGGTCAGCGGTACGCTGCGAATCGGCGGCATCGTGGGCTACTGCTTCAGCAACACGTCCGTCAACGGCTGCTGCAACACCGGCGCGGTCAGCGGCAGCTCCTACGTCGGCGGCATTGTCGGAACGTCCTCCGGCAGCGAAATCAGCCACAGCTACAACAAGGGCGCAATCACGGCGACCACGAACTGCGGCGGCGGTCTGGTCGGCTACGCACTGTACGGCGAGCTGTTCTGCATGTACACCATCGGCACGGCGAGCTGCCCGGGCGAATACAGCGGCCTGTGCTTCGGCAACGTTTCCTACGGTACGCGCTATGCCAAGTGCTACTATGACCGGGATACGGTCAGCGGCACCGACAGCTTTGCCACGGCTGCCGAGCACGAGCTGATGCTCGACGACAGCTTCCTGGATACGCTCAACTTCGCATTCGCGATCTATGTCGGCGACTATTTCAACACCAACAACGGTTATCCGATCCTGCGCTGGCAGTTGAACGGCTGGGACGGTTCTCTCGGTGAGCCGGAGGTCGACAGCGCGGGCGTGTATCTGATTACGAACGGCAGCGAGCTTGCCTGGTTCGCTGCGCTTGTCAACGGCACGCTGTCCGGTACGGCGCAGAATCCGGCGGCAAAAGCGCGCGTTACGCGCGATATTCTGCTCAATCCCGCGATCTTTGACGAGACGTCCAACATCTGGACGCCGATCGGCACGAACGCGTCGCCCTTTACCGGCACGTTCGACGGCGGCGAGTACCGCATCAGCGGCGTCTATCTGCCGGATAATTCCGTGGACTACACCGGTCTGTTCGGCTGCATCGGCACGGGCGGTCTGGTCAAGAACATCTTCCTGGAGAATTCCCGCATCTGCGGCTACAACTACAGCGGCGCGATCGCGGCGTCCAACGCGGGCACAATCGAAAACTGCTTCAACTACTCCATCGTGCAGTCGCTGTACTACACGGGCGGTATTGCCGGCGCCAACAACGGTACCATCCGCACCAGCGGCAACACCGGCGACGTGCTCGGCGGCAACTGGTCGGGCGGCATCACCGGCGCAAACAACGGAGGCACGGTTCAGAGCTGCTTCAACATGGGCAATGTCTCCGGTATGCAGCGCACGGGCGGCATCATGGGCACCAACTACGGCGCGATCCGCTACTGCTACAACAACGGCCGTGTCGAGGGCGCCGTGTCGGTCGGCGGTCTGGTCGGCTATCTCAACTCGAGCGAAACGAACGGCTTCACCAACTGCTACAATATCGGCTTCGTCAAGGGTGCGCAGCAGGTCGGCGCTGTCGTCGGTTTCTTCCAGAACGGCACGCTGCAGTACTGCTACTATGACACCGAGCGCAGCGGCGTTTCCGATTCGACCGCGACGGGCAAGACCACGGCGCAGATGGCCGAGCCGACGAGTCTGGGCGCATTCTCCGGATTCAGCTCGACCTACTGGATTGACCGCGGCGCGGACACGTATTTTGACTATTGTCCGGAGCTGCGTGTGTTCTACAACTCGACCAATAATCTGCTCAAGACCACGTCCAAGGAAAGCGCGGCGGTGCTCAAGCGCACCTACACCGTGATGGCCGAGGTCGACGGCGAAATGCATACATACTACTCCGGCGTCAAGACCGGCGCGGCGCACATCGGAACAGGCGAGGGCACGCTCTATGTGCTGCGCGACTCCACGATCACCGATGCGGCCGTTATCAACGGCACCGTCACCGTTACGGCGACGGTCACGCCGGCGCACACGCTCACGCGTGCGGCCAACTATACCGGCAGCTTCTTCACGGTCAACGGCAAACTTACACTCAGCGCGGCGTCAGCCGATCTGCTGCGTCTGGACGGCGGCGGCGCCTCGTGCAGCGGCACGGCTCCCGTGTATGTCGCGCAGACCGGTACTGCGACTTTGCAGGACGGCGTGCTCATCACCAACAACTGCGCCCTGCAAAACGGCGGCGGCGTCTATATCGACGGCGGCACGTTTGTACTCGAGGGCGGCCGGATCAGCGGCAACTCCGCCCAGAACGGCGGCGGTATCTTCAGCCTGGCCGGTACGATCACGGCAACGGGCGGTACGGTCAGCGGCAACACGGCGACTGCCGCAGGCGGCGGCGTGTACCAGCAGGGGACTGCGTCCGAGAGCGAATTGAGCGGTGCGGTCATCAGCGGCAACACAGCGCCTTCCGGCGGCGGTGTATATGTCCAGGCGGGCGCGGCCGACTTCTCCGGCGGCGAAGTGACGGGCAATACGGCTTCCACCGCCGGCGGCGGCTTCTACAACACCGGCACGCTGCGCATCAGCGGCGGCACGGTCAGCGGCAACACAGCGCCGACGGCTGTCGGCGTCTACCAGAACGGCACGCTTGAAATCTCCGAAAAGGCTTACCTTGCTTCGACGGATGATATCCGTCTGCTGAACAGCTGCAAAATCAAAAACACCGGCCGCGTGACCACCAGCGGCACCATCGCCAACCTGACGATTGACAGCTATCAGGCCGGCACACAGGTGCTCACGGGCGATCACTGCGCGGCGAACTACGCCAAATACGTCGTCAACGTCCCGGCGGGACAGACGGAACTGAATATCAACTCCTCCGGCATACTTGTGGCGAAAGAGATCCGCAATGTCGCCAAGGTCAGCGTCTTCGGCGCATACGATGTGTATTACACCTCGCTGAAAGAGGCGGTTGACGCGATCGGCACCGAGACAGGTCTGATCACCATGGTGGCGGACGACAACATCGAGGAGACCATCACCGTGCGCGGCAATGTGACGGTGACCATCATCGGCGACGATACCCAGACGCGCACGCTCACACGCTACCGTACATGCACGGGCGCAATGTTCAACGTGGAAACGGATGCGACACTGGAATTCGGCGCGGCCGGTTCGACAAACGATTCCGCGCTGGTGATCGACGGCGGCAGCGCGTTGTACGGCGCGTACGGTACCTGCATTGTGGAGAACCACGGCACACTGCGGCTCAAGGACGGCGCGACGCTGTGCAACGGCTCAGTGAGCGGCGACGGTGCGGCAATCCGCAACCTCGGCACATTTGAAGTGCTCGGCGGCCGGATTCAGAACTGCGAGGCAGCAAACGGCGGTGCAGTTTACAATACCGGCAGCATGACCCAGAGCGGCGGCACGATCAGCGGCTGTTCGGCGACCAAGGGCGGCGCAATCCGCAACACCGGCACGCTTGTGCTCGAAGGCGGCGCGATCGAAAACTGTACGGCATCCCAGAACGG
This sequence comes from Clostridia bacterium, assembly GCA_017450005.1. Lineage (GTDB taxonomy): Bacteria > Bacillota > Clostridia > Oscillospirales > Acutalibacteraceae > UBA1425. The sequence continues at coordinate 31,602 of JAFSYM010000046.1, read as the reverse complement.
CGGCGGTGTTTACAATGAAAGCGGTTCGCTCACGGTTGCGGGCGTGACGCTCACGATCATCACCGGTACGGACGACAACGGCGATCCGATCTACGGGGAAGAGAACGTTTCCGGCACGATCAGCGGCTGCTCGGCGCAAAACGGCGGCGCCATCTACATGTCCGGCGGTACCGGCAGCGTCACGGCGGGTTCGCTGACAGCCAATACGGCGCGCAACGGCGGTGCGGTGAATCTCGCGGGCGGCAGCTTTGCAATCAGCGGCGGCGATATCACCGCCAACACGGCCTCGCAGCACGGCGCCGCGGTGTATTGCGGCAGCACGCTGACGCTTGACGGCGCGCACATCGACGCGAGCAACGATGTCTATCTGCCCGAAGGACATACCGTCGCGGTGCAGGGCACCCTGTCAGCGGCCAAGCTGACGCCTTCCAGCTACGCCATCGGTACGCCGATGATCACCGGCAGCGGCATTTCCACGCTCTGCAGCGGCTTCACGGTCTCCAACGACCGCTTCTTCATCAACACGTCCGGCCTGCTCGACACGACCACGCTGTCGCTGAAGGAAAGCGCGCACATGACGATTGATTATACGGACGGCGTGATCACGGGCATCGACACATCTGCCAATACGGTAGCGAATGCGCTCGCGCAGTTCGATAACGTGGCGTCCTCGCTCGTCGTGCGCGACGAAAACGGCAACGTACTCACCGGCGATGACGCGGTCTACACCGGCTGCACGATCGTGCTGCTGGACAACGGCGGCCATACGCTCGACAGCAAGACGTTTGCGCTGATCGGCGACGTGAATTGCGACGGCAGCTTCAACGGCATCGACGCGGCATTGATCTACGCCTACGCTGCGGGCAAGCTGACGAAACAAAGCTCCGGCGGCGCTGCGGCATACCGCGCGGCCGACGCGGACAGCAACGGCACAATCGACGCGACGGACGGCGATCTGCTGCGTGCATGCGGCATGTGGCGCGAGACGGTCCTGCAGCCGTGACCGGGGCTGAAAACAGAGCCATATAGGAAAACAGCATAGTAACGATCGCCAGGGGCGCAATGGACGCGGACGTGATAGTTCTCGCTGCGCTCAACGCGATCCGCTGCATGTTCATCCAGAACATGAACAGCCGCAAAGCGGCGGATTAAAAGTCGTTCCTGTCCGGATGATTTCTTTGACCAGAACAGTTTGTCATAAAAACAGGATACAGTAAAGGATTGTCGCTGTAGGTTTTCCTATTTGCGACATTTCTTTTTGTTCTGGTTTAGTCATTTAGCCTAATCCGGGTACCGTTCCATCTGTGAAGTTTGTCCAAGAAGATAGTCGATGCTCGTATGATAAAACTTTGCAAGACGGATTAAAACAATAGTCGGCAGATCGTTCTCGCCCGTTTCATACTTTGAATAACCGGTTTGCGACATACCGAGCATTTTAGCAACATGTGTTTGTGTAAGATTGTGATCCTCTCGAAGATCGCGGATTCGTTGATACATCAAATTCACCTCAAATTTAAAATAGTATATAATAATCTGTTTTAGGGTATTGACTTTTAACCTGAAACAGGTTAAAATTAACTATAATTTAATTTAGTGAGGGGGATGGATTTTTTGAAAAAGATACTCATAACTTTGCTTGCTCTCTGCGCAGTATTATGCCTGTTAGCCAGTTGTTCCGGCGCAGCGAAAATGGTACGCTGTTCATTTTGCGGGAAGGAGACAAGCGATTACCATTCCAAAACATTAGACGGGGAAAAAATCTATGTTTGCGACGATTGCTATGCGCAACTTTCTGGTAATTGAGCTGAGTACGGATGAAAAAGATAATCGCTTTGTTTCTGGTTCTGACTATGGTTGGCGGGGCAGTTTACTATTTTTTCTTTTATAAAACGGACGATGAAAAGATTGCTGCCCGTTTGAGCGCATTTGAAAAGTCATATGCTTCCGGGGATATGGATGGCATTATGAAGTGTTTTGATACGAAATCACGCAATGCATACAAGGGAATCGGGACACTTGGTTCTATGTTCGGCGGGAAAGCAGGTCCCTTCAGTTTTAATTTCGGTGGAGATACGATCAGTTCGTTGTTCAGTTTAGGTGTTGCAACACTGAATCTTGAGATTAAAATTACAATTCAATCGATCTCATATACTGACGATCAGCATGCAGTTGTAGCTGCTGAACTATGGTCAAGTGAAAACTATATAGAAGGCGAGAACACCGAGCCAATTATTTTCAATATGGTAAAAGAAAAGAACGAGTGGTACATTTCAGAGGATTTCAGTTTTTAGGAGGAGATACTATGGCATTTTGCAGAAAGTGTGGACATGGACTGACAGATGGCGACGCTTTCTGTTCTGCCTGCGGAGCAGATGTACGTCAATCAGATGGACAGCCAGAGAGTACGCTTCCAAACACAGATTCTATTGGAAAATGGGCAATGCAAACGACAGCGGCATTGAAGGAGCTGCTCAAGGCGGGGAAAATCAAAGAGAACATACAGAGTTCTTTGCAATCACTGGGTCAGACGAGAATTATGTATTTTTTGACGACCGGAATGCTGTTGCTCAATCTAATATTGTCTTTTACAGATATGATCGATATTTCTATTTTCTTCTCGGAGCGGAGCGGTTCATTTTACAGTATAATGAAATTCTTTAAGGATAATACATCTTCCTCGGATGCAGACTTTGTTTTGCCGATTCTGCGAATCTGTACGACTTTGATTATTATATCTATTCTTTTGATGTCGGTGCCTATATTTATGGGGAAAGCTGCAGGGAAAAAGACGGCAGTTTTCATTTCTGTAACCATGCTTTTGTCTTTCTTGGTTTACCTGTTCTTGGTTATTGCATACAAATCCTCGGATGATTACAGCCACTATATTGAGATAAAATTTACGGCTTATATTTATTTAGTGCAGACACTGGCGACATTTGTATCGGCAATCATGCTGTCAAAAAAGACTCAGATTATCGGAAAAGTACCTTCTGCTGTTAACCAAACAAACAGCAATAACGGCGATATGTCAAATGAATAAACAAAATGGAAGGAGCACAGAATTGAAATGTATTGTTCTAATTGCGGACAGGAAATTAATGACAATGCGGCAGTGTGTATTCACTGCGGCGCGGCAGTAAATGCAGGTATGGCAAACGCCAACCCATTGGGCGGAGCGCAAATGACCTACCATGATATTCCAAAGTGCAAGCACTGCGGATATATCGGACAACCAGAGGAGGAGAAGCTGTTTCGACCTATGGATTGGGGCATCGGACTGGCAACTATTTGGTTTGGGTTTGGTCTTTTGTATTTTATCGTGATTGGAATTATTCGGTCAGATAAGAAAAAACGTCAAAAATGTCCGCATTGCGGTACAGTCGGGGAAATGACAGACATGTATTAAAGCAAGGGTGACGAAAGAGGCAAGAGCACATCGAATCTATTAGAAAACACACGAATAATTCAGTATCTGTGTGTTGATGAGATAGCTGTCCTGTTATGAAGGCTTTTTGAGCAAGAACCAAATGACAAAAAGAAAAGCGAGCATAGAACATCAGATATCGTCATAGATAAAATGACGAAAGATGCAAGTTCTATGCTTGCTTTAATTATTGTGTAATTAACTATATTATCAGATTATGTATAATGGAAGTACTTGCAATTTCATGTAAAAACGGTATAATAGAACAGAAAGAACAGGAGGGGTATTATGTCGCATGTCCGACGGATTCTGACACATTTCGGCGCGTTTCTCATGTCCGTAATTCTGACGGTTCTGCCCTATGCGGGCGTTGCGCTTCCGGTACTTGACACGAAGGCGGACGACTGTCTTCTGAATGTTTCCATGATCTCCGACACGCATTTGGAGGCCAAAGGCCCGTTTCGTCAGGCTTTCCTGCGGCGGGGTCTTCTCAATCTCAAATATGCGCGGTGCGAAGTGGACGCGCTGCTGGTGGACGGCGATCTGACCAACTACGGCGACGAAGCGTCGATTGAGACGTTCTATCGTCTGGTGGACAAATACAGCCCTGTCCGCACACTCATCTCCGTGCCGGGCAATCACGACATCGGCCATGTGGAGGACAGGGATCACGATGCGGTGCGCGAATCGCTGATTGCGTCGTACAATGCTTTCATGGATACGGATTACGACAAAATCTACTACACGCTCGACGTCAAGGGCTATACGTTCATCGTATTGTGCGACGAGGGCGAACGCTGGGACTACTGCACGATAACGCAGGATCAGCTTGATTTCCTTGACCGTGAACTGGCGGCGGCGACGGCGGACGGCAAGCCTGTGTTTGTCTGCTGCCACTGGCCGATCGAAGGAACAAACGACGAGCAGACGATCTGGCCGGGGAGCGGAATCGAGCTGGCCGGACAGGACGTCAAGAGCATTTTGGAGAAGTACCAAAACGTCTTCTTCATCAGCGGCCATATGCACGGCGGCATCAAGAGCCATGCCGTGGAGGAGAAGTACGGCCTGTCGAGCGCCGAGACCGAGAACGGCGTGACGTACATCAATCTGCCGACCTACGGCATCATCAACTGGTTCGGCTATCCCTGGTCGGGGACGGGCGCGCAGCTTGAAGTCTACGCGGATCGCGTGCTGTTCCGCCCGCGTTCTTTTCTGACGGGTCATTGGTTTGTCAACAGCGAATATACATTTGCACTGCAATAACGGGAGGACCTATGAACGAGAATAAAAAGATCCGCATCGGCGTCGTAGGCAGCGGCCGCGGCCAGTCGATGATGGATTACTGCACAAAATACGGCAATGCGCAGTTGGTTGCGATCTGCGACAACTATCCGCCCGCGCTCGAAAGAGCGCGCCGCAAATACGGCGATGCGATTACCTACTACGACGATTTTGAAACGTTCCTGTCGCATGATATGGACGCTGTCGTACTGGCAAATTTCGCCAACGCGCATGCGCCGTTTGCTATCCGCGCGATGCTTTCGGGCAAGAACGTGCTCAGCGAGGTGCTGCCCGTGCAGTCCATGCAGGAGGCGGTTGAACTGGTCGAAACGGTCGAGCGCACCGGTCTTGTTTACGCATACGCGGAGAACTGCTGCTATATGCCGTCCGCGCGCAAAATGCGCGAGGCGTTCCTGCAGGGCAGGCTCGGTACATTCGAGTACGGCGAGGGCGAATATATGCACAACTGCGAGCCGGATTGGGACGCGCTGACCTACGGCGACCCGAACCACTGGCGCAACACCATGTCCGCGTTCTACTACTGCACGCATTCCATGGGCCCGATGATTCATATCAGCGGTCAGCGTCCCGTGCGCGTGACGGGCTTTGAGGCGCCGTATAATGCCCGTATGCGCCGCATGGGCGCCAAGGGCGCGCCGTTCGGCGTGGAGATCGTAACACTGGAAAACGGTGCGCTTATCAAGAATCTGCAGGGCGTCGGGCCGTCGAGAAACTCGACGTGGTTCTGTGTCTACGGCTCGAAGGGACGCATGGAGAGCGCGCGCGAGGACGACAAGGGACACGGAAACGTCCGCACACTGTTTGAAAACCTCGATACGTTTGAGGGCGAAAATCACTTTGACGGGCACGAAACTGACACGGACGACGCGATCAGCAAACAGTTCGAGCAGTCCGGACACGGCGGCGCGGACGACTATATGATGTATGAATTTGTGCAGAAGCTGCAGGGCAATCCTGACGCCGACGTGATCGACGTCTACGAGGCGCTCGACATGTACTTGCCCGGTCACTTTGCCTACCGCTCTGTGCTTGCGGGCGGTGTGCCGATAGACATTCCGAATCTGCGCGATCCGGCAGAGCGTGACAAATGGCGGGATGATGCGACCTGCACCGATCCGGCGGCAGGAGAAAACGCGCTGCCGAGCTATTCAAAAGGCAATCCGGACATACCGGCTGAAACATACGAGGCGCTTCGCAAAAAGATGGAAGCGCGTGATATGTGGAATCAGTAAGGATCGAAATACATTCAAATAGACGGAGGAAAAAACTATGAGTCAATTAAAAATGTACTGGCTGCCGGGTACGCCCGCATGTGACGATCCGCTGCCGGAAGGGTATTCGTTCTCGAATTACAAGGTAGAGGCGGATAAGCAGGCATGGACAGACTGCTGCCGCAACGGCCTTGTCGGCGACGACGAGAGCGCCGAGGAAGCGTTTCATAACGCAATCGGCAGCCGGGAAGAGATCGTGCCGGAGCGCGACGTATTCTTCCTGGACTATCAGGGCGAACACATCGGCACCGTAACGGTTTTTGTGCGTGAAGAGGACGGCGCGGGCGATGTGCACATGGTGGCCATCCGTACCGATTTCCGCGGCCGGGGACTGGGCAAATACCTCAACCAGAAGGCGATCCGCGCGCTGATCGAGCGAAACGTGCCGTACGGTTTGCTGACGACCGACGAGTGGCGCAAAGGCGCGGTCAAGAGCTATCTTTCTGCCGGATTCCTGCCGGTTGAATACGCGCAGGGCATGCAGGACAGGTGGGAGGCCGTGCTCGAGGAATACGGAATCGACAGCGTACAGATGCTGTATGAAGACACGACGCCTTTCCGCGTGATCGAGCGCAAAGGTCTTGCGCATAAAATGAAGATCGGCGTCGTCGGCGCAGGCCGCGGACAGTCAATGATGGACTATTGCACGAAGTTCGGTAATGCCGAGCTGGTTGCGATCTGCGACAATTACGCGCCGGTGCTTGAGCGTGCGCGCCGCAAGTACGGCGACGCGGTCGCGTACTATGATGATTTTGAAGCGTTCCTGCAGCACGATATGGACGCTGTGGTTCTGGCGAACTTTGCCAACGCGCACGCGCCGCTTGCGATCCGCTGTATGGAAGCGGGCAAACACGTGATGAGCGAGGTGCTGCCGGTGCAGTCGATGCGCGAGGCAGTCGAGCTGATCGAAGCGGTTGAGCGCACGGGTATGATCTACGTGTACGGCGAAAACTACTGCTATATGCCGGCGCCGCGCAGAATGCGCGAGCTGTACAAAGAGGGCAAGCTCGGCACGTTTGAGTACGGCGAGGGCGAGTACATGCACAACTGCGAGCCGGATTGGGATTATCTGACCTATGCCGATCCGAACCACTGGCGCAATACGATGTCTGCATTCTACTATTGCACGCATTCCTTAGGCCCGCTGGTACATATCAGCGGTATGCGTCCGGTCAAGGTAACGGGCTTTGAGGCGCCGTTCAACGACCGGATGTACCGTATGGGCGCGAAGGCCGGTCCGTTCGGTATTGAGATGGTTACGCTTGAGAACGGCGCGATCCTCAAGAGCGCACACGGCGTCGGACCGTCGAGAAACTCCGTCTGGTATACCGTATACGGCTCGAAGGGACGCATGGAGAGCGCACGCGAGGACGACAGGGCGCAGGACGGCGTGCGCACATTGTATGTCAATCTCGATGAGAACGAGGGCGACAATCATTTCGATCCGCAGCTTGCGCCGACCGACGACGACGTGAGTGAATTCTTTGCCGAGTCCGGCCACGGCGGTGCGGATGATTATATGATGTATAACTTCATCCAGAAGCTGCGCGGCAACCGCAATGCCGATGTGGTGGATGTGTACGAGGCAATGGATATGTATCTGCCCGGCCACTTTGCCTATCGTTCCGTGCTTGCGGGCGGTATGCCGATGGATGTGCCGGATCTGCGCAATCTCTCAGAGCGGGACAAGTGGCGCACAGACGAGACATGCACCGATCCTGCCGCCGGAGAGAATGCGCTGCCGAGCTATTCGGAGGGCAATCCGGCTATCCCGCAGGAAGTGTATGACAAGCTGCAGACAAAGCTCGACGGACGCAACCTGTTCGGTGAGTAATCCGCACAGACAGTAAAAAAGAAGGTTCTTCTTTCCAAAAATTTGGAGGAAGATCCTTCTTTTGATTTTAATAAACAAACGTGAATCGCCCGCCGGGCGCGACGTCGCCGTTTTTGTAGAAGTCGAGGATATCGCCTTCGTTCTGCATCCCGTCCGATAGCTTGAATCGCAGATGCGCATCGCCCGAAAGACCGAGCGCCGACTTCGGAACACGCACGCACATTTCGCATCCGTTCACGGTATACGCGGCGTTCCCGACCGTTTTAAACTGCCAGCCGCCTGTGGACTGCTCGATGCGTACCGTGTCTGCCGTCCTGCCGGTGCGGCCGATAATGTACTCAAAACCCTCCCAGTTCGGCGTGCGGCTGGCGTCGTCCGTGTCGATCAGGATGCGCATGCTGCGCTCGTCGTACAGCTGCACAGGGCCCTTCGTGTATATGTGAAAGACGAGCGTATCGCCGTCCTCCTGCACCTGCGCTTTGACAAAGTCGTTGCGCAGCGGGGGATTCGTATAGTGCAGACCCTGCCAGCCGTCGCTGTTACGTGCGGGTGTGCTGCCGGTGTAGTGATAGTAGGTTTTGACGCCGTTTTCCGTGATCGTGTCGTCCGAGATCCCCTTGAAGCGGCGGATGTTGGCGGCAAGCTGGTAGTAGAAATGATCCTTCAATATGCCGTCTGCCGGCTCAATGTCGCGGCTGTATTCCTCGCTGAACTGATCGGGGAATGCATTGTCCACACCCTCCCACTGCTTCCAGCGTCCGGCAATCCACTCATTCCACCCGGTCACAAAGATGAAATCGGGATCAGCGGCGATGGCGCGATCCCACTGCTGCTGGAAGTTCAGACCGTAGCAGAGCGCGTTTTCGGTATCCGCACCGACGGTGACCGTTTCGCTGCCCTTGCGGAAGGAATACGTATAGCCGTCTTTCACAAAGCTGCGTCCCTGCACGTTGCCGCCGGCGTTCATGGCGGTGAGGCGGCCGTCTGCGGCGTTCTGCGCAACGGATACGCACATCTGCTCTGTGCGTCCGAAGAGGGACTTGCCGTATTTTGTCTGCGGGTAGTCGCTGCACCAGCCCCAGACTTTTTCTGAATACTGCTTGTCGGATACGAAATACGATGGGTGATTTTTCCGGAAGGTGAAACAATCGAGAATCTCACGGTCGGATTCTTCCTTGGGATTCAGCGCGCCGGCGTGCGCCATAATAAGCGGCTTGCCGTCCCAGAAGAACCACAGATCGCGGTAAAGACTCTTTGCATAGAGGCGATCGTACAGATGGTGCAGCGACACAGCGGTATCGCCGGAATCATTGAAAGGCAGCATAAAGGCAATCTGCGGCACGCGTACACCGTCCTGCTTGGCCCCCTCAAAAGCAGCCAGAAGGGCGTCTGTGCTCTCGTCCCAAGTGCTGGTGCCGTTTGTGCAGTCAAAAAAGATGACGTCTACACCGGCGTCGGCCAGAAGCTCTGCGTGTTTGCGCAGAACGTATGCATCCGTGTCACGGTAATACCCGAAAAGCGGTTTGCCCCAGAAGTACGGCCGCCCGTCTGCGGTCGACTGCCAGAGCGGTGATGCAAAATCATGCAGGATCTGCGGATGTGCCGAAAGGATTTCCGTTGCGTTCAGCGCTTCATGATTTTGCGCAAAGTTTGTGTGCCACGTCCAGTAAAACAGACCGACGAACTTGCGCGCATTTTTGCCGCGCACTTCGCCCTTTGTCGGCAGTGTACGCGACAGACCGTCCGTCGCCGCCCAGGTGTCGGGGCGGATCTGCGACGGCTGCGGTACATTGCGGTTCAGACTGCCGAATATCGCGCAGAACAGCGTCATGCACAGCAGCGCAATCCGCGCAAGGAAAACTGTCAATCGTTTTGGCTGCATACTGAATCATCCTTCCTGTTACAGAATCAAAACCAGTATAGCATGAAGTCGCGCGTTTGTCATGTGTTTTTGGCGATGGATACGAAAAAACAGTCCCGCATGGTGTTTGGCCATGCGGGACTGTTTATCATGGAGTTGTTTCGGATCAGCCTTCGTCTGCGCCGACCTGATCAATCGTCTTCTGACTCAGACGCGCGTTTACGCTGCGCACTTCCGTCACGTCGGTGGGATTCACCATGCCGTCGTGTGTGACGTCCGCCGCAAAGTAGTTGGCGGAATCCGCAGCAAACTCAGATATTCTTGCGTTGATATTGCGGATCGCCGTGATGTCGGTAGTGGTCAGCATGCCGTCGCCGTTGACGTCGCCGAAGATGACGATCGTGTAGGTTGCTGCGGTTTCGCCGGTGTTGTCGTTGATGAGGTTGACGACAACGCCTGTGCCGATCACGCCTTCATACTCGTTATAGGTGTATTCCAGATGACCGTTGCCCAGGATGTCGAGGAACGTCTCGTCCAGCACCGCTTCGTCCAAACCGAAGTCAAGACCGTAGATAAAGCCTCTTTCTTCGTCGATGACGGTGGTGGAGCCTTCCTGCGCAACCAGCTCGACCTTGATATCCTTCCACAGCGCATACAGCGTAACCGTTTCGCCGGCTGTCGCCGTCAGATTCTGTACGTCGGCTTCATCCGCAAACTCGATGGCTTCAGCGTCAGCGGTTCTGGCCCAGCCGAGGAACTCGAAGCCGGCCTTAACAAACGCATTTGCGGGCAGCTTGACTTGCGCATCGTAAACGGCGTTGATTGGTTCCATCGTATTCTCGCCGGTGTTGGCGTCGAACGCGATCGTGTACGCGATCGGTGCGAAGACAGCTTTTACCGTGACATTCTTCGCCGGTACGGTGAAGGCACCGTTCGCATTGACTGTGACGTCGCTGCTCTCCCAGGCGGAGAAGGCATAGCCGGTGGCAGGTTCTGCCGTGAGCGTGACTGTCGCGCCGTACGCCGCATTTGCCGCCGGATCGGCAGAGGCCGTGCCGTGACCGTCGGTCGTGACGGTGATGTCATAGCTGTTGATGGTCCAGTGGGCGAAGATCGGGTGATCCGCAGTGGCAGTGACAGGTGTGTCGCTGCTGATCTGCGTGCCGCCCTCGGCAGCCGTGAACCAGCCTGCAAAGGTGTAGCCTTCACGCGCGGCGTTTGCGAGCGTGCCGTAGACGCCGCCGACCGTCACGGTCTTGGACGGGACAAACGTGCTGCCGCCCTGTGCATCATAGGTTACGACGATGTTGTTGGCAGCCCAGAGCGCCTTCAGCGTGACGTCGCCGTATTTGCCGCTTACACTCTGCGCCGCAGAGTATGCAGTGTCGGCGTCGCCCCAGTTGTAGTCGCCGCTTGCCGCGGGCGTCTTGACAGCCCAGCCGAGGAACGTATAACCGGCCTTTTCGGTTGTGCCGAGCGTCGCCGTATCGGTTGTCTTATAGGTTACTGCTTGCTTTTCGGCGCCGCCGTCTGTATCGAAGGTGATGGTGTAGGCTGCAGGCTCGAAAGTCGCCTTCACGCTGACTGCTTTGTCAGGCATGGAGAACGTGCCGTCTGCCGCTACTGTGACGTCCTCGCTGTCCCATGCTGCGAAGCTGTAGCCGCTCTTCGGCGCTGCAGTCAGGGTAACGGTTGTGCCGTATGCCACGTTTTCAGCCGGATCGGCAGCAGCCGTACCGTTGCCGTCGTTCGTCACGGTGACGTCATAGTGGTTGATGCTCCACAGGGCGAAGATCTCGTGATCCGCCGTCTGGCTGACGGTCGTGGCCGCTTCGATCCTGGAGCCGCCGTCGGCTGCGGAATACCAGCCGCCGAACGTGTAGCCTTCGCGCGAAGCGCCGGTCAGTTCGCCGTACACGCCGCCGACCGTTACACTCTTGCTTTCCGCATCAGGCGTGCCGCCCTGCGCGTTGTAGGTCACGGTGATGGCGTTGCCCTGCCAGATCGCGCTCAGCGTTGCATCGCCGTACTTGCCGGTGACAGCATCCTCTGCGGTGTACACGGTGTCCGTGTCGCCCCAGTTGTAGTCGCCCTCCGCTGCCGCGGCGCTCACGCGCCAGCCGGTCAGCGTATAGCCGGCCTTGGCCGCAGAGCCGAGCACTGCGCTGTCGGTCGTCGTATAGGTCAGCGGTGCTTTCGCGTCGCCGCCGTCTGTATCAAAGGTCAGGGTATAGGTGTTGGGAGCAAACACGGCATGGACGGTAACAGCCTTGTCGGGCACGGTGAATGTGCCGTCCGCAGCGACTGTAACGTCCTCGCTCTCCCACGCGGAGAAGCTGTAGCCCGGATTTGCCTCGGCCGTCAGCGTGACGGTCGTGCCGAATGCCGCATCCTGTGCCGGATCGGCCGCGGCGGTACCGTTGCCGTCCGTCGTGACGGTGATATTATAATGGTTTATCGTCCAGCGCGCGAAGATCGAGTGATCCTGTGTGTTGGTGACCGTGGTCGTGCTCTCGATTCTGGAGCCGCCGTTGGCTGCGGAATACCATCCGGCAAAGGTGTAGCCCTCGCGGGAAGCGCCGGCCAGTTCGCCGTATGTATCGCCGAAGGTGACGACCTTCTGCGCTGCATCGGGCGTGCCGCCCTGCGCGTCGTAGGTCACGGTGATGGCGTTGCCTTCCCAGACAGCGATCAGCGTCACGTCGCCGAACTTGTCAGTGACAGTGTCCTGCGCCGTGTAAGAAGTGTCCGCGTCGCCCCAGTTGTAATGATCCCCGGAAGCGACGGAAACTTTCCAGCCGGCGAAGGTATAGCCTGCTCTCGTCGTATCGCCGAGCGCTGCGGTATCGGTCGTCGCATAGACAAGCGCTTCTTTGGCCTCGCCGCCGTTTGCGTCGAACGTGACCGTGTAGGTACGCACGCCGTAGACGAAAGTGATGACGTTTTCGGCTGCATCCGCCGCAAGCTCGATCGTCTGGATCGCGGGATCGGCATAGACCAGTTCGGGTTCATTCACAACCGTCGCCACAGCCGCCACGCGAATGCCCTGCGGCTGGCCGTCCAGCGTTACGGACGGGGCAACGTCGGCGTCCGCAGTATCCGTATAGCGGATCGTATAGGACGTGAGCGTGCAGTCCTCCAGCAGGACAAGCGTGCTGAACGAATCTGCCAGCGCGTCGAAATATGCGACAGAATCCTTGTGGCAGTACACGGTGGTGACTACCGGATCAATCGCCGATTTCGCACCGTTGCGATGCGTGACCGAAAGCGTCTGGCCGATGTCGAGCGCGACGTTGAAGATACCGCGCACGGGCGTCTGCACGCCGGGGATTACAAGACTCTCCAGCGCATCGCACTTATAAAAAGCGCAGGAGCCGATCGAACGCACGGAGGCGGGAACGGTTACGCTCACAAGTGAGGAGCACTTCCAGAATGCGCCCTCGCCGATGCTCGTTAATCCCTCGGGCAGAATAGCCTGCGCCAAAGACGAACAGTTTTCAAACGCATAGCTGCCGATGGTGCGCAGCGTATCCGGCAGGAAGAACGCCGTCACGTCGCTGCAGTCCTTGAATGCATCGTCGCCGATGCCGGTTACGGTGTATCCGGCAATTTCTGCCGGCAGTACGACCGCGCCGCTGAGCGACTCCTCAGAGCCGGTCAGGATTGCTTTGCCGTCCTCGACTGCGAACGTGAACGCGGTATCCGTGGGGGAGTTGTTGCCGAGTACGGCAAAATGCACCACGGTAAACGCAAGCGCTGCAACAGCCAGGAGCGACAGGATTTTTAAAACTGTCTTCTTCAAAATGTTTACACCCTCCCTTATAGCCATGTACAATAGCACATATACATTATATAGATGTAGACGCTTGCTGTCAAGCGTTAATTCGGAAAAAAGACGTAAAAGCGCAATTTTTGTATTGTAAAGACATCAGCCTTACAGAAAATGGTTGAAAACAGGCCGTTTCGCAAAAGTTATCCACATTATCCACCGAGTTTTCCACCAAAGTAAGGAGTTTACCCTTTACAACACGGCAGGGAACATCAGCTCGAAAGAACCCGGCATATTCTTCTGATTTGAGAAATATATGCAAAACATGTGCAATTCCTTGCGCAAAAGCACGACCTTCTTACACAATTTGCACAAAATTGAATTGTCTGAGCAGATGCGGACGGCTAAACATCGGGAGAGATCCTGCATTTCAGGCATCCGGTTGCCAAAAACGATAAAACACCGCACGATTTGTAAGGGCATTCAGCTTTACAAAAATTAGAGTTAATCGTGCAAATTATTATATATCAACGAATCTGAAACATACGACCAGGTTTCCTGTACCTGAATTGCGCAAGGAATTCTACTTTACATCCCTGTCAATAACACAAAACGCTGTTTCGGTTGTGCAAATATGACAAAAAAGCGAAACCGAAAAATATTTATGTAAAATCTGCGCTTGGCACTTGACAAATCCTAAAAAGGTGCATATATTACAAGGTGAAGCGTTTGGCGGCGTTTTGCAGAAGCTGTCGGCAAACGTACTAAACATAAGGAGATTCTTGAAATGGTCTTTGAAAAAATCAGAAGCATTCTTTGCGAGCAGTTCAAGCTGGATGAGGACAACGTCACGATGGACTCCGGTCTGATCGGCGATCTGGTCGAAGACAGTCTGGATGTTGTCGAGATCGCTATGTCGATCGAGGACGAGTTCGACATTGATGTTCCGGACGAGGAGATCGAAAAGTTCAAGACGGTCGGCGATATCGTGAGATTTGTGGAGGATCACTGATCTTCCGGAGAGGAAGTACAAGTTTTGGCTGAACAGAAAAAGATGGTCGAAGAAATCACTTCCATGGAAGTGGACTTCGCCCAATGGTATACCGATATTGTCAAAAAAGCGGATCTGATCGACTATTCGAGCGTCAAGGGCTGCATGGTCATCCGTCCTTACGGCTATGCCGTGTGGGAGCACATCCAGCGCCTGCTTGACGCGCGGTTCAAGGCGACGGGACATGAAAACGTATATATGCCCATGTTTATCCCGGAAGGTCTGCTGCAAAAAGAAAAAGATCACGTCGAAGGTTTTGCCCCGGAGGTGGCCTGGGTCACGCACGGCGGCAGCGAACCTTTGGCGGAGCGGCTTTGCGTGCGTCCGACTTCGGAGACGCTCTTCTGCGAGCACTATGCCAATATCATCCATTCCTGGCGCGATTTGCCGAAGCTGTACAACCAGTGGTGTTCGGTCGTGCGCTGGGAAAAGACGACGCGTCCGTTCCTGCGTTCGCGCGAGTTCCTCTGGCAGGAGGGGCATACGGCGCATGCGACAGCCGAGGAAGCGATTGCCGAGACCGAGCGCATGCTCAACGTGTACGCTTCGTTCTGCGAAGAAGAGCTTTGCATGCCGGTCATCAAGGGCAAGAAGACCGAGAGCGACAAATTCGCCGGCGCGGAGGATACCTACGCGATCGAGGCGCTCATGCATGACGGCAAGGCGCTGCAGGCGGGTACTTCGCATTATTTCGGCGACGGTTTCGCCCGTGCGTTCGGTATCCAGTATACCGACAAGAACAACCAGCTTCAATATGTGCACCAGACGTCCTGGGGCATGACGACACGTCTGATTGGCGCGGTCATCATGTCGCACGGTGACAACAACGGCTTGGTGCTTCCGCCTGCTGTGGCGCCGATTCAGGTTGTTATCCTGCCGATCGCGCAGCACAAGAGCGGCGTGCTCGATGCGGCGTACGCGCTGCGTGAGCGTCTGAGCAAGCTGTACCGCGTCAAGGTCGACGACAGCGACAACTCGCCCGGCTGGAAGTTTGCGGAGTATGAGATGAAGGGCGTTCCGCTGCGGCTGGAGATCGGCCCGAAGGATATCGAAAAGGGACAGTGCGTACTGGTTCGCCGCGATACGCGTGAAAAGTATTTCGTCCCGCTCGAAAATCTGGAGAGCGAGATCGACCGTCTGCTGCGCGAGCTTGCGCACTCCATCTACGACAAGGCGCTGCAGAACCGCGAAAAACGCACCTATGCGTGCCGGACGATCGACGAGATCCGCACGGCGCTGGCCGAAAACGGCGACGGCTTCGTCAAGACCATGTGGTGCGGCGAGGAAGCGTGCGAGGATGCGGTCAAGGAGCAGACAGGCGTCGGCTCACGCTGCATTCCCTTTGCGCAGGAGCAGCTCAGCGATGTGTGCGTCTGCTGCGGGAAACCGGCCAAGCACATGGTCTACTGGGGCAAGGCATATTAAGCACAAGATCAGGGAAAGGACGGGAACGCTCCCGTCCTTTTTTATAAGGGATGGGAAGCATGCTGATTCAAAACGGTATTGTATATGACGGATCATTTCATCCGCAGCGCGCGGACGTGCTGTTGCGGGGCGACCGGATTGCGCAGATCGGCGGCGATCTGCCGCAGACGGACGACGTGCTTGACTGTACAGGCTGCACGGTCGTACCCGGCTTTGTGGATATCCACATCCACGGCGGCGGCGGGGGAGATATGGCGGACGCCGATCCGCAGTCGCTGCAGAAAATGTCGCGGTATCTCGCGCGCTGCGGCGTGACGTCCTTCTGCCCGGCGAGCATGACGCTCCCGCGCGAGGCGCTCGAAACGCAGTTCGCCGCGGTCGAAGCGTTCAAGGGATCGGAAGAGGGCGCGCGTATTCTCGGTGTGCGCATGGAAGGACCGTATATCTCTATGGAGAAAAAGGGCGCACAGTGCGGCGACTGGATTCGGCCGGCGGATATAGAGGAGTTTCGCGCGCTGCATGCGATCAGCCGCGTGTGCGCGGTGGACGTCGCGCCGGAAACCGAGGGCGCGTGCGCGTTTGCCGAAGTGGTTTCCGCATGCTGTACCGTATCCGCCGGACATACGGCCGCCACGTTCGAGCAGATGCAGCAGGGACTCCTGCACGGCTTTTCGCACGGCACGCATCTGTTCAACGCCATGCCGCCGATCCGCAACCGCGATCCCGGTGCGGTGACGGCGCTGCTGTGCAGCGATACGGCGACAGCGGAGCTGATCTGCGACGGTTTTCACAACCATCCTGCCGTCGTGCGAATGGCGTTCCGTCTGCTCGGCAGTGACCGCGCGGTCGTCATCAGCGATTCGATGCGCGCCGCAGGCTGCGCCGACGGCGACTATGTCCTCGGCGGGCAGCGCGTTTTTGTCCGCAACGGCAAGGCGCGTCTTTCAGACGGGACGATCGCCGCATCCACGACGAATCTGCACGAGGAGTTCTGCAATCTGCTCGCGTGGGGTATTCCGTTTGCCGACGCGCTGCGCGCATGCACGATCAATCCCGCGCGTGTCGCGGGTGCAGATGCGCATATCGGCAGCATCGAACCGGGCAAGGCTGCGGATCTGCTCGTGCTCGACGCACAAAACCGCATTCGTTATACAATCGCTCACGGAACAATGATGCAAACCGTATCAACCGACTGATTTTTCAAAGGGTATCTGCAAACCGGAGCATGAAAAGTCGGATTGCATATGCTGCGGTACTGCATAAATAATACGCCTCCGGTGTGCGCAGAACGCTGTCTGCACATGTCGGAGGCATCTTCTTTAACAGCCTTTAAGTCGTGACCGTCTTTACGTTCTTCGTGTGTATTCTGTTTTTTGAGGCAACACCGCACAATTGGGGCGTGCGGATTGCAAAGTAAGATTTTTCGTCAGGTTGTACAAAAAGATCGCAGGCTTGCTAACGCAAGTCAAGATATTTTTGTGCAGCTTGACGGAAACAGATTCAAGCAAGGCGTGCGCCACGATTTGTGCGGTGTTGCCTTGATTATTCCTGCTCGCACATACGCAGAAACTCTGCTTCCGTCAGGATCGGTACGCCGAGCGTCTGTGCCTTTTGCAGCTTGCTGCCGGCATCCTCTCCGGCGAGGATGTAGCTCGTCTTTTTGGATACGGAGGATGCGGCCTTGCCGCCGAGCCGCTCGATGATCTGCGACGCTTCGGCGCGCGTCATCGTCGGCAGTGTGCCGGTCAGGACAAAGGTAAGCCCGGCGAATCGTTGATCCTCCACGGTCTGTACGGCGCGCATCTGTACGCCGCTCTCGCGAAGACGGTCGATCAGGTCGGCCGTACCGGGCAGGGCAAAGAAATCGTACACGCTCTGCGCCATTACGCCGCCGAATCCGTCGATTGCCGCGATCTCCTCGACGGACGCAGCCTGAATCGCTTCCATCGTGCCGAAGTGCGCCGCCAGGAGTTTGGCGCCCTTTTCGCCGACGTGACGGATGCCGAATGCGGCAAGCAGCTTTTCGAGTCCGTTTTCTTTGGATCGCTCAGCGGCATCCAGCAGATTGGCCGCGCTCTTCTCGCGGAAGCCCTCGATCGTCTGGATGCTTTGCGCGTCGAGGCGGTAGAGATCGGCCGCCGTGTGCAGAAAGCCGTTTTCAACCAGTTTTTCCAGAACTGACTCGCCGAACCCCTCTATATCCATGCCGCCGCGCGAGCAGAAATGGATGAGGTTGCACAAAAGCTGTGCCGGGCATTCGGGATTGACGCACCGCACGGCCGCTTCGTCCGCTTCGCGCAGCACGTCCGAGCCGCAGGACGGACAAGTCTGCGGCAGAAGATACGGAACGCTGTCCGGCGCATGGGCGTTGACCTTGACGACTTCGGGGATGATGTCGCCCGCTTTGCGCACGGTCACGGTGTCGCCGATGCGGATATCGCGTTCGGTGATGAAGTCCTGGTTGTGCAGCGTCGCGCGGCCGACTGTGGTGCCGGCCAGCAGCACGGGATCGAGAATCGCCGTCGGTGTGAGCACCCCCGTGCGTCCCACCGCGACCTCGACGTCTATGAGCGTCGTCTGCTTTTCTTCGGGCGGGTATTTGAACGCAATGGCCCATTTCGGGTATTTGGCAGTACTGCCGAGCAGCGTCCGGCTGTCGAAGTCGTCGACCTTCAGCACCGCGCCGTCGATATCGTAGGGCAGTGTGCCGCGCAGTCTGCCGATCTCGCGGATGCGCCCGATGGCCTGTTCGATTGTATCGACGCGCACGTAGTCGGGAATCGTGCGGAAACCGAGCGTGCGCAGATAGTCGAGCGACTGGCGGTGTCCGTGCAGTTCGACGCCCTCGATGCGCTGGATGTTGAAAACGAAAATATCCAGTTTGCGCGACGCCGTGATCTGCGGATTTTTTTGCCGCAGTGAGCCGGCTGCCGCGTTGCGCGGATTTTTAAAGGGCTTGTCCCCGGTTTCTTCCTGCGCGGTCACGAGGTCGGCGAACGCGGCTTTCGGCATGTAGACCTCGCCGCGCACCTCGATATACGGTACGGATTCGGCCAGGCGCAGCGGAATCGCGCGCACGGTGCGCAGATTCGCCGTCACATCCTCGCCCACGTCGCCGTCGCCGCGTGTGGAGCCGCGCACGAACACGCCGTTTTCATATTCGAGCGAGACAGACAGACCGTCGATTTTCGGCTCGACGACATACTGCGCCGCAGGAACGCTCTCGCGCACACGGCGGTCAAAGTCGCATAGTTCTTCTTCGCTGAACGCATCCTGTAGACTTTCCATGCGCACAGGATGCGGCACCGGTTCAAACATGCCGTCGGCAGCGCCGCCGACACGCGCGGTCGGGGAGTCCGGCGCGACCAGATCGGGATACTGCGTCTCGATTTCGAGCAGTTCGCGCTGAAGCATATCGTACTCGCGATCCTCCACAACCGGATCGTCGTCCACATAGTATTTGCGGCTGTAATAGTTGAGCCGGTCGCGCAGTTCTTTTGCGCGGAGTTTGGCGGTTTCGTAATCCATTATCGTTCTCACTTTCCGGTATTTGCATAAAACTGCGGCACTTCGCCGACGATGACGGTTTCCGCAATGCAGACTTCGTATGCGAGCGTTTCGGTTTTTTGTGTTTTTGCCATGGACAGACATACCTCGGCATGCACGGTCAGCATCAGCCGGTGCACAGTCTGGTTGACGCCCGCGTCCGAGAAGACGCTCTGCACGTCCGATACAGCATAGCCTGCCGTGCGCACCGGGACGTGCAGCGCAAAGCCGCGTCCTGCCAGAATATCCAGTCCCGTCAGCGAACCGATGGGAATCGCGGCAGTCAGGGTATGCGCCGCGAGCGCACCACATGCAGCCTCCGAGATGCGCCCTTTAAGCACATTGATCTGCAGCGCGTCCGTTTGGATGGACGAAACGCGGCCGGCGTCGTTCTGCACCACCGTGACGAGCGTATCATATTGCCCGTCCCCGAGTGCACGCAGCACCGCGTCATTCATCGCGTGTTCTTCGACCTGCAGCGCCTGCATGGCGGCGAGTGCATGCAGCTGCGGACGCAGACGCGCATCCGCCCACACAAGCAGCAGCCAGACGGCCGCAATGATCAACAAAAGACACAGCCACGGCCGCAGCCGGCTGCGGCGATACATCCGCCGTCTTCGCCGCATACAATTCCGCCCCCTTGCGATACAGTGCGATACGGTTCATTGTATGCGCACGCGGCAAAAAGGTGCGGGTTTCAGCGGCAGGCTCAGAAATTGCCGCCGTTCCAGCCCCAGTGGGCAACCTCGGTGTACTTGACGTAGATGCGTGCGGGATCGATCAACAGGACGTCGTGCAATACATCGCAGATTTCCGCTGTCATGCGCTCAAAATGCGCACGGTCGGATTTGCCCAGCAGACTGACCTCGACGAATGCCGCGGGCATTTCGCCGTCGCCCGCCATGCAGACAGGCGTGTTGTCCGAGAAGGTGAGCATCAGCCACTGCTCGGTCTTGCCGGGGAATACTTCGATCGCCTTGCCGAAGCGCGTCTGCAGCGTGCGGCGGTCGCTCTCGGAGATGCGGACGTTGGCGGTTGTTTGAATACAGGGCATAGAAAAACCTCCCGTTTCATATATTTGTTTATATTTTACCACATAAGCTGCCGTTTCGCAACCGAACTTTTTCAAAAAAATGCGCTTGCGCCCTTGATTCCGGGGGCAGGAAATGCTACAATCATTTTATATATTTTTCCGAAGGATGTGACGATTATGACACGATATGAAAGTGCCCGTGAAAAATACGCCGCAATCGGCGTCGACACCGAGCAGGCCATCGAAACGCTGCTGTCGATTCCGATTTCTCTGCACTGCTGGCAGGGCGACGATGTGCTCGGTTTCGACGGATCGGATTCCCTCTCCGGCGGCATCCAGACGACCGGCAACTATCCCGGCCGTGCCCGCACGCCGCAGGAGCTGATGGACGACATTGAAAAGGCCGTTTCGCTCATGCCTGGCAAAAAACGTCTGAACCTGCACGCGAGCTATGCATTCCTTGGCGAGGACAAGGGCAAGATTGACCGCGACGCCTACGAGCCGCGCCACTTCGCACCGTGGGTTGCCTTTGCCAAGCGGCTGGGTCTTGACGGCATTGACTTCAACCCCACCTATTTCGGCCATCCGATGGTCAAAGACGGCCTGACGCTCTCTTCACCCGATGAGAACGTGCGTGCGTTCTGGGTGCGGCACGGTATTATCTGCCGCCGGATCGCGCAGTATTTTGCCGACGAAATGGGTACGCCGTCGCTGGTCAACGTCTGGATTCCGGACGGACTCAAGGACGTGCCGGCCGACCGCCTGTCCCCGCGTATCCGTTTGCGCCGCAGCCTGGACGAGATCTTCGCCGAGAAGCTGCCCGGCGTGATCGACGCCGTGGAGAGCAAAGTCTTCGGCATCGGCCTCGAGAGCTACACCGTCGGCAGCAACGAGTTTTATCAGAACTATGCCGCGACGCGCGGCGTGTGCTGCCTGCTCGATAACGGCCACTATCATCCCACCGAGGTTGTCTCGGACAAGATTCCCGCGCTGCTTGCGTTTCACGACAGGATTGCGCTGCATGTTACGCGCGGCGTGCGCTGGGATTCCGACCATGTGGTGCTGTACGAGGACGAGCTGCGCGAGATTGCGACGGAGATCGTGCGCAACGATGCCGTCGGCAAGGTGCTGATCGGCCTTGACTATTTCGATGCGTCCATCAACCGCATCGGCGCATGGGTCACCGGTCAGCGTTCTATGGAAAAAGCGCTGCTGTCCGCGCTGCTTGCACCGCACGATGCGCTGCGCGCCATGCAGGACAACGCCGAATTCGGCAAGCTGATGTTCTCGCTTGAAAAGCAGAAAATGATGCCGCTGTGCGACGTGTGGGAGGAATACCTCGCGCGTCAGGGCCTGTCGGAGGACTGGTACGGCGACGTGGAACAATATGAAAAGGAAGTCATGGTGAACCGCGAATGAAAGACATTCTGACCGCTCCTTTTGTGGAGGAAATGAAGGACATTACCGCAAACATGTATCGCCTGGGCTGGGACGAGCGCAACGGCGGCAACATCAGTGTGCTGCTGAATGCGGATGAGGTTGCCGAGTATCTCGACCTGTCGCACGTTATCCGCACGATTCCGACCGGATTTGAGGCAAAGCCGCTGATCGGCAAAATCTTTATCGTGACCGGCACGGGCAAGTATTTCCGCAACATTCAGAAATATCCCGAGCGTGATCTGGGCATCATCCGCATTGCCGAAGACGGTACGACGGCGGAGCTGCTGTGGGGCTACAGCGACGGCGGCCGCTTCACCAGCGAGCTGCCCGCGCATCTGATGAGCCACATGGCGCGTCTGGCCATCGATCCGAACCACCGTGTCGTGATGCACTGCCATCCGACGTACCTGCTGGCGATGAACTTTGTGCATCCGCTCGAGGAAAAGGCGCTCACGCATACGCTCTGGGAGATGTGCACCGAATGCATGGTCGTCTTCCCCGACGGCGTCGGCGTGCTGCCGTGGATGGTCTGCGGCAACAACGAAATCGGCATCGCCACAGCCGAAAAAATGAAGGAATTCCGCCTGGTCGTCTGGGGCATGCACGGCCTATACGGCGTGGGCAAGGATATCGACGAGGCGTTCGGCCTGATTGAAACGGTCGAAAAGGCAGCACAGGTTTACATGCTTTCCTATAACCGTCCGCGTATCAACACCATCCATGACGACGAATTGGTACAAATAGCCGAGGCGTTCGGCCTTGAATACCGCAGGGATTTTCTGAATCTGTAAAACGGAGGGCAGCACATGAAAACCGTGAAACCCCTGGTGCTGGCGGATATGATCGGTCAGCTGCAAAAATATACCGTCTTCGCCTCGCACACAATCCGCGAGTGGGACACGGTCGACGGACAGTATCTCGGCGACGGTCAGTACACGTTTTTTGAGGATACGCACGCCGTCGTGCATCTGGGCGAAACCTGGAATGCGCGCTATGACTGCGCGCGCATTTTTCGCGCCGAAACCGTCCTGCCCGAGAGCTTTCGCGGCAGGAAGGTGTATTTTCACCTGAATTTCGGCGGCGAAATCCTCGTAAAAATCGGCGGCAAAATCGTCGGCGCGGTCAGCGAACGCGACTCGAGCCGGTGGATTGCGCGCGACATGGTGCCGATTCCTGTGGACAGCTATATCGGCGAGGACGGCAAAGTGACGATCGAGCTGGAGGCGTGCGTCAATTCCGGCGAATTCTGCGACGCGGCCATGGCCGGTGCGCACAGCATGGAATACAAGCTGTCCGCGGCGGAGTTTCTGGCGATTGATCCGGTCTGCGAGAAATACGTGCTCGACGTCGACACGATCTGGGATTCGCTGCCCGAGATCAAGGACCCGTTTATTCACGACCGTGTGTATGCCGCGCTCGACGATTCGCTGCACATGGTGGACTATGATTTCGACGACGCGCAGGTGCGCGCATCCATCGCCGAAGCGTCCGCGTTCCTCGACGACGCGCTCTCGAAAATACCGCATCTGCCGCCGTGCGAGGTGGTAATGGACGGCCACAGCCACATCGACGTGGCATGGCTGTGGCGTATTCAGGAGAGCGAGCGCAAGAGCGCGCGTACGTTCGCCAACAATCTGTTGCTGATGGATCTGTATCCCGACTTCACGTTCACGCAGAGTCAGGCGATCCTGTACGATATGGTCAAGCGTCTGTACCCCGATCTGTATGCGCGATTGAAAGAAAAAGTCGCAAACGGTCAGTGGGGCGTTGTGGGCAACACCTGGGTCGAGTGCGACACCAACATTGCCTCGGGCGAGGCGATGATCCGCCAGCTTCTGTACGGCCGCGAGTTTTTCCTGAAAGAATTCGGCGTGTCATCCGACACGTACTGGCTGCCCGACTGCTTCGGCTTTTCCTATGCGCTGCCGCAGATCATCAAGCGCAGCGGCATGAAGTATTTCATCACGGCGAAGCTGCGCAACCAGGATACCAACCGCTTCCCGCACACGCTCTTCCGCTGGCGCGGTGCGGACGGATCGGAGATTCTTGCCTATAACCAGCGCTCGCACTACGAGGGCAACTTTTCTGCCTCGCAGCTCTGCGAGACGGCATACAACAACGAACAGCGCGACGCGGGCGAAGGCATCACGTTCGGTATGTTCGGCTACGGCGACGGCGGCGGCGGATGTACATACCGCATGGTTGAGACGGCCGAACGTATGCGCCGCTTTCCCGGCCTGCCGTCCTCGCACATGGGGCACCCGTCGGAATTCTTTGCCGCCGTGGAGAAGGACAGGGACAAACTGCCGGTCTGGAACGACGAGATGTATTATGAAAACCATCGCGGCACATACACCAGTCAGGCATTTATCAAAAAGAACAACCGCAAGGGTGAGTTTCTGCTCTCGCGCGTGGAGATGGCGTCGCTGTTTGCGGGACTCGGCTATGACCGGGAGGAACTTGAAGAGTTGTGGAAACTGCTGCTGAAAAACCAGTTCCACGACCTGCTGCCCGGCACGTCGATCCACGAGGCGATCGAGGACTGCCGTCCGGATTACGTGCGCATCAATGCCGAGGGCGAGGCGCTGCTTGAAAAGGCGCTGCGTTTTGCCGAGGCGAAAATTGCCGCGGATCAGCCCGGCGTGGTCGTGTGGAACCTGACGAGCTTTGCGGCAACAGCGCCTGTTGCGGCCGAGGTTGCCGAACCGACAGGCATTGCGGGGTGCGAGAGCGTCTGCTTTGAGCAGAAGGGCAAGACGTTCGTGCGCTTTCTGGCGTCGGATGTGCCGGCGATGGGCTACAAATTCTTCGCCTTTGCCGACGAAACGGCCGCGCCCGTCGTTACGGCGACGACGCGTCTGCTTGAAAACGATGTGCTGCGCGTGACGATTGCCGAAAACGGCGAGCTGGAATCGGTCTATGATAAGGAGAACGGCCGCGAGGTGCTGACCGGACGCGGCAACACGCTGACGGTGTTCATCGACAAGTGTGTGCACGAGACGGCGTGGAATCTCGAAAAGAATTATCAGAAAAAATTCTGGGCATTGGACACGGCGGACAGCGTTGAAGTGATCGAGCAGAACGCGCTGCGCGGCGTGGTGCGGGTCAAACGCACGTTCCACAAGTCCTCTATCACGCAGGATATCGTACTGTACGCGCACGCGCGTGCGCTGCGGTTTGAAACGACCGTCGACTGGCACGAGAGCGACAAGCTGCTCAAGACGGCATTCCCGGTCAGCGTGCTTAACACGCAGGCAGCCTTTGAAATTGCGCACGGCGCGATCCAGCGGCCGACGCACCGCAACAATTCCTACGACGCGGCGAAGTTTGA
The DNA here is from genome assembly GCA_017450005.1 of Clostridia bacterium. Classification (GTDB taxonomy): domain Bacteria; phylum Bacillota; class Clostridia; order Oscillospirales; family Acutalibacteraceae; genus UBA1425. The sequence goes on along the minus strand of JAFSYM010000046.1, from coordinate 6,315 downwards.
ACAGTGCGCGCACAAGTGGGCGGATCTGTCCGAGGGCGACTACGGTGTGAGTCTGCTCAACGACTGCAAGTACGGTCACGACATCGAGGGCAGCCGCATGCGCCTGACGCTGCTGCGCGCGCCGACGTGCCCCGATCCGATCGGCGATCACGGCCCGCATACGTTCACGTACTGCCTGTATCCGCATGCCGGAACGTGGCAGACAGCCGACACGGTACGCGAGGCGCAGGTTCTCAACGTCGCGCCGATTGCACACGCGATTGTGCCGCAGGAAGGTACGCTGCCCGCAGCGCAGTCGTTTATCGAAACCGACCGCGGCGATATTGTGATCGACGCGTTCAAGTCGGCGCAGGACGGCGACGGAATGATTTTGCGTCTGTACGAGGCGAAACAGATGCGCGGCGACGTGACGGTCAGAGTCAATCTCTCGTTCACGCGTGTAACGGAGTGCAACCTTATGGAGACGGACGAACAGGACTTGCCTGTCGCGGACGGCGCGTTCCGCTTTGCCGTGCGTCCGTTTGAGGTCAGGACTTTCCGACTCAGACCATAATATACCCCGGAGATTCATGACATCAACGGCGGATCATTCCGCCTGCAGGACAGTAAATTCAAGACAGCAGATCGCAGATTCGGGCGGGGCAAGCCCCGCATCCCATTCGTTTGGGTACGGTTATTTCCCCGTCGTTCTCCAAGGTCTGCTGTCTTTGCTTTTTGAAGGGGAGACGAACGATGAAAAAAATACTCTGCGTACTGCTGGCCATGATGTTCCTGTTTACCTTTGCACAGACAGCGTTTGCTGTGAGCGATGTTGTGCTCGCGTCGCGCGCGTCTTTACCGGCGATCGTTCTGCCGGCGAACGCAGCGCCGTGGCAGCGCAATGCAGCGAATCTGTTGCGCACCTACCTGCAAAAGATTACAGGCTGCGGCAGCGCTGCGGCTGACGCGCCGCGTATCGTCCTCGACGATCCCGCTGTGGAGGCGCCGTCTTCCGGGGACGGCGCCTACCGTATCGCGGAACGTGAAGGTGATCTGTACATCAGCGGCAGCGGACAGCGCGGCACGCTTTACGGCGTGTTCGGCTTTTTGCAGCAGGTGTGCGGCTGCCGGTGGTACACCAAGGATCTGGAGGTTGTGCCGCAGGCGGATGTGATCTGTGTGCCGACCGGGTATGAGAGCTGCTATACACCGTACTTTGAATACTGCGAGACGGACTGGCGAAGCTGGCACAGCAATCTGTTCGCCACGGCAAACCGCATGGACGGCGCTGCATACCGCGGCATTGTGCCGGACGAATGGGGCGGCGGCGTGCGCTATCTGTCCGGTTTTGCGCACACGCTGACGACACAGTTCTGCAAGGCAGAGCAATACTTTGATTCGCATCCGGAATACTTTGCGCTGCGCGACGGCGAGCGCAAACCGGCGCAGCTCTGCCTGACCAATCCCGAGGTGCTGCGCATCGTGACCGGGGAAGTGCTCGCGCTGCTGCGGCAGAAGCACAACCCGAACGAAACGACGCAGATCGTTTCTCTGACACAGAACGACAACCGCGAATACTGCACCTGTCCCGCATGCGCCGCGCTCGACGAGCGCAACGGCGCGCATGCAGGGTCGCTGATTACGTTCGTCAATGCGGTTGCCGACAGCGTGCGTGACGCCGGCTATGACAACGTTGCAATCGACACGTTTGCCTACCAGTATACGCGCAGCGCGCCGTCCGCGGTGGTGCCGCGGCCGAACGTAATTGTGCGCCTGTGCTCGATCGAGTGCTGCTTCGGTCATACGCTCGATGATGCCGCCTGCACGGATAACGCCGCGTTCATGCAGGATCTGCGCGACTGGTCGTCGATCTGCAGCCGCATCTATATCTGGGACTACGGCACCAATTATTCGGAGACGTTCAACTTCTTCCCGAATCTGCGCGTTCTGCAGCGCAATATGCAGGTGTTTTACGAACACAATGTGCGCGGTATTTACGGCGAAGGCAACTTCTATGTGGATCGCTGCGACGGCGAGTTCGGCGATCTGCGCAGCTACCTGCAGTGCCGCGTGATGGCGGACCCCTATCTCGACTACGACGATGAGATGAACGGCTTTCTGCGCGCGTATTACGGCGCGGGCTGGAAGAATATCCGCGAGTTTATCGATCTTTGCTGTGAAAACAGCGTGACGGCAACGAAACACGCGGGTATCTACCAGCGCTCGAAGGGCTCGCTGCCCGGTTTGACTAACGCCGACGTGCGGCGCTGCGACGCGCTGTGGCGCATGGCGCATGCGGCGGTGTCCGACGAGGTGCAGCGTGCGCGGGTAGGTCGTTCCGAGCTTTGCTGGCGGTACTGGAAGGCGTCCAACGCCAAGTCGGAGTTCGCGCCGTACCGGTTCTTCCTGCGGCGCATGCAGGCGCGTGAGGCGCTGTATCAGGATATTCTGGCGTATGGAAATCTGCAGCTCGGCGAGGGCGGCGACAATCGCACGCCGACGCAGTGCGAGACGCTGTACCTGCTGGATCTGCCGATCTACTGGTCGAAGCAGTACGAGAACGCGAGCCGCCTGCGTTTTGCGCCGATCGTGCGGGCGGTATATGATTTTCTGAACGGTATTTTTTAACGACAAACATCATCGGCATACCATTTCGGCGGGGGAAGCATATTCCTCCGCCTTTCTGCATAGATTTAGAGCATAGCAGAAAGGAAGGATGCGTATGCCGCAAACAGAACGGACGACATTTCAGCAAGAAAACAAACCGCGCAAACGCCGCACCGCCGTGCTTGTGCAGTGCGTGGTCTGCGCGATTTTTGTGTTGAGCGTTTTTGCGCTCTCGCGTACAGGCGGGACGATGTACCAGACGCTGCGCGCACAGTACGATGCATGGACAGCGCAGGATTACTGTGCGGACGGTGTATGGACGGCGGCCAGACGCGCGGCACAGCAGGTGATCGAGACGCCGCGGCCGTCGCAGCCGGAGGAAACGACGGCAAGCGTCGACGCGCGTGCGCCTGTGGAGACGATTACGTCTGCGGGCGGAGAGGATATTCGCGTACTCGATGCGCTGCGTGATTCTTCGTTCGAGGCGGTCACCGTGTCGACCGAGGCGGTCATGCCCGTGCAGGGCAAGGTGACGTCCGGCTTCGGCTACCGCATTCATCCCATTACCGGCAACCGCAGCTTCCACACGGGGATTGACCTCGCGTCGCCGGAGGGTACGCCGATTGCGGCGGCATACGGCGGTACGGTGCGCGACACAGGTTATACGTCCGGGCGCGGTAACTATATCCTGCTCGAACACGGCGAAAACCTGCAAACGCTGTACTGTCATCTCTCCCAAATCGACGTGCAGCCGGACGACGCAGTCGCGGCGGGGGATACGATCGGACTTGTCGGTACGACCGGTATGTCTACGGGGCCGCACCTGCATTTCGAGGTGCGCGTGGACGGGATCCGATGCGACCCGACGTACGTGCTGCACGATCTGGACTATGCATAAACGTACCCGTTGGCAGTTTTCGCTGGCGGCGGCGGTTTGGATTACGTTCTGGCTTTACTATGATCGAAGCGGCGACGCGGCGTACAGCATCTGCGCCGCCGCTTTTCATGAGTGCGGCCATCTGCTGGCATTGGGATTGCTGCACGCTGCACCGGAGCGTATCTGCATCGGCGCGTTCGGGATGCGCATCGAGCGTGCGCAGACAACGCGCCTGTCCTTTGCGGCTGAGCAGATTGTTGCCGTAGCCGGCCCTGCAGCTAATCTGGTTCTGGCGGCTGTTCTGGGTATTCTGAGCCGGTATCGCATGCGGCTGCGCCGCGCCGTGCGCGTCAATCTGCTGCTGGCCGCGTTTAACATGCTGCCGATCCGTCCGCTGGACGGCGGCGAGTTCCTGTACGCGCTGCTGTGCACGCGTATGCTCCCGGCAGATGCGCGGAAATGGTGCAAAAGAACAGCCGCCGTAGCGGGAATCCCGTCGGCGGCAATGGCTGTATGGAATTTTGTACACGGCAGACAGAATTATTCGCTGTTGGTGTCGTCGTTGTACGTGACGTCGCTGCTGTTGGCCAACTCGATGTGATTCCTGACGGCATACTGCTCCGCAACGGAACCCTTGGGACAGTCGATCACAAGATTGCGGCATCCGTCAAAGGCCTTTGTGCCGATGTTGGTGACCGATGCGGGAATGGTAATCATGCGCAGTCCCGTGCAGCCGCTGAATGCGGAAGCGCCGATCCCGGTCGTGCCGGAGGGCAGTGTCACTTCATCGAGCGAACGGCAGCCGCTGAATGCAGAGGCTTCGATCTTACGCAGACCGGAACCGAACTTGACCGAGGAGAGCAGCGTGCAGTCGAGGAATGCGTTCTGCCCGATGTTGGTGAGCGACGCGGGCATAGACACACTCTCGAGCGAGCGGCAGCCGGAGAAGCAGTTGCTTGGAATGGCTTTGACGGAAGCCGGTACTGTGAAGGATTCAAGCGATGTGCAGTTAAAGAACGTTGCGTCGCCCAGTGCATTCAGGCGCGGATTGGCGTCAAAAGTGCAGCGCGAAAGTGATTTGCAGTCGTAGAAGACGGAGTTGCCCATTGTTGTCAAAGACGCGGGAAGCGCAGCACCCGTGAGCGAATAGCATGCATAGAACGCCTGCGAGCCGAGCTGTTTGAGCGAAGAGGGCAGGACGACGGTGCGCAGTGCGGAGCATCCGTGGAACGCGTCTGCCTCGATCGTCGTCACGCCGGAGGGCAGGGCGATGTTTTGCAGACTCGAACAGTTGCGGAAAGCGTTTTTGCCGATGCTGGTGATTGTGTTCGGCAGGCGGATCGAAGAAATGTTGGAATTGGCAAATGCGTTCTCGCCGATTGCCGTCACCGTTTTGCCGTCGAGCTTATCGGGGATAACAGGCGAGTTGCTGCTGCCGGTGTAGCCGGTGATGGTGATGGCGTTTCCGTGCACCGAGCGCTGCAGATCGGCATACGGCTTGGTTGTCGTAATGACGGGCGAGGTCGGTTCCGTTCTTTCTGTTTCGGTCGGCAGTGTTGTGGCCGTCGTCTCCGTCGGCACCTCGGTCTCGGTCACAGTTACCTCCTCGGTTGTCGCTTCCGGCTCGGTAGGCGCTTCAAACTCTGTGGAGAAGATGTAGTGTTCGGATGGAAATGCCGTTGCCAACAAGGAGAGCGTCGTGCGCTCCGAAGCGGTATGAATCCGGTTGCGCCGTTCGTTGTATTTGTGCAGCTGCCGAACACCGACAAACAAGCCGACAACGACGAGCACGGACAGCACAATAATCAGTGTGCGCAGGGAGAAGATGGCGTGCAGCAATTTGTGCTCTTTCGGCGGTGCAATATCCTGCATCGGGATTTCGTCGATGATCGGCTCCTCTTCCTCGGCGGAGGAAGCTTCCAGAAAACCGCAGGCGACCAGCTTTTCGATCAGTGACTGATAATAAACCTCTGTCTCGCCCGCTGCAGGGACGTTGGTCTGTGTGCAGCGCAGCGCCCACAGGATGGCAGATTCGGCGTCCGTCCCGCGGAATGCAATACTTTTTTTCAGCACAGAATCAATCTGAGGCACGATGCTCTGCCGTACCTGCTGCAGCGTACCGCAGATTGTATCAGGCGCGGTACGCAAGATATCGGCAATCGTTTCCGGCGCGAGGTCGATATAGTAATACAGATAGGCGCAGACCTGCTGCGGTACGGGCAATGCGTGCATGATGGCGAGGATCTCATCCGCCCGTGCAGACAGATTCATCGCAGGCAGCGTGTCAAAGTCATGCAGCTGCGGCGGATCGTGCCGGAAGTCCGCGGCGAAGACGCGGCTTTCATCGGCCAGGCGCAAGTATTCCCTGGACGGGAAAAGCGCGCGTGCGCGGTCGATCGTATAGCGGTTGAGCGCCTCGTCAAAACCGTCGCCGGTTTCCAGGGTATCGAGGTGCTGAAAGATCTGAACATAGCCTTCTGCCAGTATATCCAAAGACGCCTGTTTATCGCCTGTGATTGCGGACAGAATCAGATATGCCGGTCGGAAAGAGGAGTAGAACAGCTCGTCAATGGCGTGTCGGTCACCCTCGCGCGCCATCAGGATAAGCTGCCATTTACCGCGTTGGTTCATAGTTGCCCTCCGAAAGCGATATACTTATACACTTCAAGTATACAACATCGCCGCTGTATTGTCAAGTTTGGGGAACGGTCGTTTCACGGCTCACGCATGAAAAAAGCGATGTAAAGTCAGGGGGCTTTACAGGCGAGGAATAATCTGCTATCATAAAATAAAAAAGGTGAAAAACATGATAGCAAAATATTTTAGCGAAGTCGAAGATAGACGAGAGCCAT
>JAFSYM010000045.1 GCA_017450005.1 Clostridia bacterium | reverse complement strand
GAAGCAAGTAAAGGTGGTGTCATCGCGAGGGAGGCAAACGCCGACCGCGGCGATCCGTTCCCCCGGCAGAGCGTAAAAACAAAAGCAAGGAGTACGGATTGCCGCGCGCCATGAAGGCGCTCGCAATGACAATCAGGGAAAGCTTCATCTTATCCCACAAAAATCCGTGAACAGCGATTTTTTTACCCGCCCGATTCCATCGTGAGTCACGCGCGTCGTCCGGACAAGCGGAATCTTCAGGTTTTACCGGGTGAGCAAAAGCCGAAAAGGAGAACATACTATGGACAAAAAACTGATCGTCGCCTGCATCGGCATGCAGTTCGGCATGTCGCACGTCGAGGGCGCCATGAGCTGTGGCGCGGAGATCGCCGCCATCTGCGACAGCAATCCGGAAAACCTGCGCGCCGCAGGCGAACGCTACGGCATTCCGGAAGAAAAACGTTTCACCGACTATATGGATATTGTGCGCGATCCGCGCATCGAAGTCGTGACCGTGGCCGTTCCCGACCAGCAGCACTGCCGCCTTTCGTGCGATCTGCTGCGTGCGGGCAAGCATGTGCTGTGCGAAAAGCCGCTGGCACTTACACGCGAGGATCTGCGGGAGATTATCCGCGCCGCGGACGAATCCGGCCGCAAATTCATGGTCGGCCAGATCTGCCGCTTCACGCCCGCTTTTGAAAAAGCCAAGGCGCTGATCGACGACGGCACGCTCGGCGAGCTGTATTTCGTCGAGTCCGAGTATGCGCACGACTATATGTACCTTGTGGACACCTGGCGCTCCGATCCCCTGCGTCACGGCGTGATCGGCGGCGGCTGCCATGCGGTAGATCTGCTGCGCTGGCTCGCTGGCGACCCGCAGGAAGTCTTCGCCTACGGCATGCACAAGCTGCTCCCGCAGGTCGCCTACGACGACGCGACGATCGCCGTCATGAAGTTCGACGACAATCTCGCGGGCAAGGTGTTCGTCTCGACGGGCTGCAAGCGCAATTACACGATGCGCACCGTAATCTACGGCACGAAGGGCACGCTGATCTGCGACAACACCTCGCCGACCATGACACTCTTTACCGTCGGAGAAAACGGCATGGCAACCGAACCGCAGACGCTCGAAGTGCAGGTCAACAACCACAACGCCGCCAAGGAATTTGAGGTGTTTGCCGACGCGATCATGCACGACAAGCCTGTCATCACCGACGCGCGCGAAGGCGCGAAAACGGTCGAGGTCTGCCTGTCGATTGTCGAATCGTCGAAAACCGGCAAGGTCGTACGTCCGGATTACTCTTTCTGACCCATCTGAAACACTATGGTTAAACTGATGCGTTTTTTCATGCCGCTGCTGACGGCAATCAGTGTATTTCTTTCCGCCGCTCTTTCACCCGCAACGCTTCCTGCGCCGCACGGTGACGCGGATTTATCGGTGCTGGAATATCCGGCCGAGGCAGTCCGGACGCTTGAAGAGGTCGGCCTGACCGAACAGGAATTGATCGACCGCGGCAGCGACGAGCTGCCAGAGTACGTGCAGTCCGGCGGGCACAGCGACGTAAACGGGCTGATCGTTTCTCCCTACTACACGGCGCGTATCGGCGATATGCCGGTGCCTGTGTATTCCGCCATGATCTATGTCTGGAGCGAAAAGGGCAACAACACGGCAGGTCTGCACTCCTTCTCCGAGGTCTATGTCGACCCGGACAGCAGCTTTGCGTTTACGTTTGAGCTGACAGGCGTCTCAAAACCGATCCGCAACGCCGTCGTGCTCCCGCAGTCGCTGCAAACGGGCGCGGTCTGCCAAAACAACGTAATACGCGTAAGCATCACGAAGCCGGGGCTGTATACGTTCCTATTCAACGGCGCAAGGCAGCCCTACGGCTATTCGCTGTTTGTGCGTGAGAAGATTGACGACGACGCAGAAATCGCAAAGTACGCCGCACAATACGGCAAGAAAAACGTAGTCGTTCTGGACAAAGGCGTATACACGTTTGATTTCATCAACACGGTCGATGCGCACAACCTTGTCTATTATCTGCGCGAGGGCGCTTATGTGATCGCCGAACATCATTACGACATCACCTGCGCAGAAGACACCGGCCTGTATGCCGAGCCGGGTGCCGCCGAATCCAGCGCGATTTATGCGATGCGTTACAATTTCCTCAATTTTCATCGGTGCAGCAACATCACGCTGGCCGGTCACGGCGTCATAGACATGACGCGACTGGACCGCGGCGAGCGCGGCGGATTCGTCATGACGGATTGCGAGAATGTCCGTATCAGCGGCGTCAAGCTCGTCAATGCGCCGGGCTGGACACTGCTTGCATACAAATGCACGGGGCTGCAGATCGACAATGTAGATATTTTCGGCTACCGCGGCAACTCCGACGCCTTCGCACTGTGCAATACGCAGGACGCGGTCGTGGACAACTGCTTCGCCCGCAGCGGCGACGATCTGTTTGAGGTTAAGACGCTCGGCGGCGACAGGGGCAGCGACAACATCACCTATCGCAACTGCGTTGCGTGGAGCGGCTACGCGCGCTGCTTCGGCATCACGGGCGAGGTGTGCCATCCGATCACGAACATTACGTTCCGTGACTGCGCCGTAATCTGGCGCAACGCCACATGGGACAACAACCGCATCGGCTCGCTCGTCGTAATCGCCGAGCAGGCCGAGGGCGTCATCGACGGCGTGACGTTCGACAACATCGAAATCTTCCGCGACGAAGGGCGACCCGTCAACGTCAAGATTTATGACGAAAAAGCCACGCATTATTCCATACGGAACGTAACGTTTCAAAACATACGGTACACGTCCTATATGCGCGGACAGGTCGCCGCCAACGGTCACGACGGCAACACCGTTCAGGTGCGCTTTGAAAATATCCGCGCCAACGGTTTTGATCCCGCCGTGAGCGCGATCGGCAGACGGATGTTCGTCGTTGATAGAAAATGCGACGTAAAATTTGATGCAACGCGGTAAAGCGACGGGGCGCGAACAGCAGCATACCACAACAATCTTTAAATAACCAAAAACCATACCCTGCACCGGCTTTTACGCTGATGCAGGGCTGTTTGTCTGATTCTGTGTTTTCCTAAGCTCGGCAGTTCCTTCGTTTTTTACGGCAGATATTTCAGATAGAATTCAATATTGTATGCCTCCTGTACCTCCTTTGGCAGTCGTCCGAACAGCGCTCGGAAGAATGCCTTCAGGCGGGCGAAGAAGCCGGTCTTTACATTGACCTTTTCTGTCTCGGATTCGGCAAGCACCTTGCCGTTTTGCATGTACTTTGCCTGTACGGTATAGGATTCCTTCGCTTCACGCACGGTAAAGCTGTCGCCTGAGCTCTGATCCTGCCCGTCAATAAACCAATGTACCTGTGCGCCGAAAACAGGATTTTGTATAGGATTAACGGCGAATGTAATTGTTGCACGGTAGTCGACGGTTCTTGCCGGGACATAGTTGCAAATGCCAACGATCGGCTCTGCGGCTGGCTCATCAGGTGTTTCTTGCCAAACAGCATAAAGCGTGGTGTTTGTTGTCAGGTTAAACAACGTCCCAGGCAAATACTGCACTGAACCCGTACTGCTTACTGCCCAGCCAAGGAAAACATGGTCATCGCGAACCGGACGCACGGTTGACAGTGTAATCGTCCCGTTGCCGGTTTCCTGCGCGGGTGCGCCGGTTCCGCCGTTGGCATCATAGGTCAGCGTGTAAACCGTCGGCGGAATTACAGCAACAACGAATGACGCCGTTTTACCTGCATAAGAAACCGTAATGGTCTTGTTTCCGGCTGCAGCGGACGAAAACCCCGTGCATGTAAACCCGCTCGTGATGGTCTCTATGCTGCCGTTTGAGTACGTTGCTGTCAGCGTCAGCCCGTTTGGATCGAACGCTTCGCCGATGGTATAAACCGTTTTAATCGGCATGGACTGTACGGAGACGGCAATCAGTGCAGCCGGAGGATCAGGCGTGTCGTCCTGTTTCCATACTGCATACAACGTCATGTTGTATGTCGGCGTGATCGTGTCCCCTGCCTCATAACTGGCCGTTTTTGCCGCTTTGTTTTCCGACCATCCGAGGAATATAAAACCGTTTCGATTCGGCTTGACTGAAGTTATAACATATGTCGTACCGTCGGTTTCATCCGGCGGCGGCGGAGTCGCAGTGCCGCCATTCAAATCATAATGAATGAAATAGCATGGATTCTGTGCGGCATACACACGCACCGTACAATTATCCGTATACGTTTTTCCGCCGTATTGCATGGTGGCTGTCAACACGGTTGTACCCGCTGCTTTTCCTCTGCAGTCGACTGTTGTGATCCCTTCTCCTCTTTCCATGCCAAAGACTGCAATCGAATCATCCTCTATTGATACGCTGACAAGTTGATTTGCCGGTTCCGTAGTTATGGTTATGGTTTCGCTGAAATCATTGACAGCAACATCTACCTGATGTACAGAAAAGAACACGCCATATTGATCTTCAGGGGGATTGTCCCAGACCGCATACAAAGTTGTATCCTTCGTCAGCGTGATCGAATCACCCGCGGAATACTCCGCAGCGGTCGCATATCTGCTCCTCGCCCAGCCGAGGAAAGTATAGCCTTCCCGATTCGGCACGCCTGAGCTGACCGTGTATGTTGTCGCGCCGCTTTGCGCTGCAGGCGCTCCGCTGCCGCCATTCGCATTATAGGTAAGCGTATAGGTTTCCTCCGGAAGCAAATCGTCAAGCTTGAAGTAGTAATACGCCGAACAGGATTCGTCATCACAAGTTGTGTCATATGCCTTGAGATAAACCTTTATATACTTTCCCGCATGATTCTTGAGTTTGGCCGCAGATACGGTTACGCTGGTCACCGCCTTTTTGTCCCCGGATACCAACAAACTGCCGGATTCATCGTTGCTTGCGGGATTGGGGGTGCCGCTTAGAGCTTTCACTGCATAATCATATTTTTGTGCAATATTTGTCCACGAAACAGTCAGATCTTGCTCCGGCGAAACTATACCCGAATATGTGTCAGTGTACAGATTACTCTTGATCTGTATTTTGGACGACACAAAGGGCGCTTGCAAATCAGGCGTTTTGGCAATGTGTTTCATGCAGACATAGATGATGTTTTCTGCTATAAGCGTATTGCAGGACGTGTCGGAGAATGCACCGATCCAGATTTTGTACGCGCCCCAATTCCTAACAAATCCGCTGAGACTGCTGTTTTCGTCTTTATTTAATGAGAAAGATTTTGCGGTTGTGTTGACTCTCTTGCAAAGGTAATTGCCCGTACTATCATATTCCCCGGTCGTTTGATTATACGTTACTTCAAGAACAGTATAAGAATATGTCTTCGCACCCGAATACGCACTCCATGATACACTGCCCGGCTTCATTGGATTCACATACTGCATATTGGACGGAGATGTAATGGAAACCGTACCGAGTCCGGAGGAAGCACCCGTATATGCGGGAGAGAAATAGCCAACGATTTCTGACATCGCACGATTCGATCCAACTGTTTTTTTCGCAACATATGCACAGGTTTTGTCGTTGTCGCTTCTTGTATTTCCTTCAATAACGCATACCGTATTTGGAGATGTGGCATCTTTCCACACGATTCCGACATGGTTGACCCCTTTTGCTAAATAGTCGGATGGACTATTATAGTAAAAGTTTTCTTCCCAATCGTAAAAAATCAAATCTCCTTTTTTCGGAATATATGTCGTATTATGGTTTAGAATATATCCGTCATGCCAAACACCTGCGCTGTTCCATGCACCGCTTTTGAAATTAACGGTTGCTTCGGTACACCCTGCGAATGATTTGACAATATCAGAACTAATCCCGGCACGGCGTGCACACCAAGACACAAAATAAGCACACCAATCAGCGGGATTCGATCCCATTTTATATCCATATTCGGTAAAACTACCGGAACTGGCTGACGTACCCGAAAGATCATTGTTGCTGCTTCCTTCATGATACCCTTCCTGTGAAAGAGCAACATTGACAATATCGTCCGCTTGATTTCCCGTTAAATTGACTGCTGTAAGATTTCGATAGTATGGACCGGACATATAACTGCTTGAGCCGCTGTACGTCACATTTTCCGCACAGACCGGCACAGTCAGTGTAAAACACGAGGCGATTGCAAGCACAATACATAGGAGTACAGACAGAACTCTGTGTGTCATTATTCTCCCTCTCCTTTCAATTCCAATATCCCAATTCATGTTTCTTCTCCTTTGTTGCTGCGTCGACTTGGTCTTGTGTGGGCGTGCGCTTGCGTGTGTAATCCGTTGCTCCTGCGTCTGCAGTACCGTGATCTTCGTAATTGTATCGTACGCCGGCTTCAATCACGCTTCCGGGATCGGCAGGTTCATACTGTCGGTCGCCATAGCGCATCTCCAAAATCGCGGACAGCAGCCTCTTTCCCTGTATCGCAGCCACGAGGTCTGCAATGCAGATCACAAATCCTAACAAACAGCTTACGGTCAATCCGCACAGCAAAACAGCGATTGCCAGTATCAGTCCGAATAAGCCGTTGCCAGTCACAGCCGCCCAAACGCCAATCGTTCTGCCCCGCGCAACAAATTTGCGCCACGCCAGCTTTGTGATGAGTATACCGAAGGAAAAACCGATCCCATACAGCATATATGCCGCATAGCACAGAAAATACATCCACACAGGATCACCCTTGAACGCACCCGTGATGGTCATTACTATGCTCAGAATCAGCCCGCCGCCTGCTCCGCGCAGCACTTTATGCAGCCATTCTGTCATTCGCTCTTGCCGTTTGTCCGGGTTGTTTTTCATTGTTATTTCTCCTTTCTATATGTCAATTATTATAATACTATAGTATTTAATATTTGTCAAGTTTGTTTTTATAATAGTATTGTAATATTTGACATTAGGGGGCTCAGTATGTTAAACGAGCGCATCAAACAGTTACGTCAGGCGCAGAGGCTTAATCAGGTTGAGTTGGCTGCAAAACTCTCTGTTACCAAACAAACTGTTTCCAATTGGGAAAACAACAATATTCAACCCTCTGTCGATGTGCTGGAACGCTTAGCAGATCTATTCGGCGTAACAACGGATTATCTGCTGGGTCGGGAAGAAATACCACGCATAGGCGTAGAAGGTCTGTCGGATATGGTCATACAACATCTGCGACTTGTCATTTTGGATCTGCAAAAGCAAGAAAAATAGGTTCATCATGGATTATTGTTATACTCTCTTACCTTGTGTTTGTACCCGCTCTTGCAGACATAGAACATTAACCTACTACCGCCCCTACGACAGGCCTGATTCATGTTGTGTCTTGGGGATCGGCCGCCAGCCCCGAAAATATTCAAGTCTTAATGTTTCAGTATTCATGACGCGCAGCGTCATTTCATTCGGGCGCAGCCCGACAAATACAGATACAATCAGCAAAAGAGCCGCTCCGAACGGAGCGGCTCTGCCTTTGCTGTTGCTTATTTCTTGTCCTTTTTCTTGGCTTTCTTATCTTCTGCAGCAGCTTCGTTGCCGACGATCTCGATGATGCACATCTCCGCTGCGTCACCGCGGCGGGGGCCGGTCTTGATGATGCGGGTGTAGCCGCCGTTTACGTCGGCGAACTTCGGCGCGATCTCATCAAACAGCGTTTTGACAACATCTTCCTTCGTGACATACGCGAGCACCTGACGCTTTGCAGCAAGGGTCGGTTCCTTGGCGATGGTGATCATCTTTTCAGCCATCGCGCGAACTTCCTTCGCTCTGGTAACGGTGGTCTCGATCTTGCCGTTTTCCAAAAGATAGGTGACCAAGCCTCTGAGCATGGATTGACGATGATCCGACGCTCTACCAAGTTTTCTGGTACCGGGCATTCCAATCACTCCTTCACTTAAGCTAAATAGGGATAATTAATCGTCGTCGCGCTTGAGGTCAAGTCCGAGCGAGTTGAGCTTCGCCACGACCTCGTCGATCGACTTTCTGCCGAGGTTGCGGACTCTCATCATGTCCTCCTCGGTTCTGTTGGTCAAATCCTCTACGGTATTGATCCCGGCTCTCTTCAAGCAATTGAAGGAGCGCACGGACAGGTCAAGTTCCTCAATGGTCATCTCCAGGACTCTTTCCTTGCCGCTTTCGTTATTGACGACCATAACCTCTGTGCTGAACATCTCTCCGGACAAATCGCTGAAGAGACTGAGATGCTCGTTGAGGATCTTGGCTCCGAGAGACACGGCGTCTTTTGCGGAGATCGTACCGTTGGTCCACACTTCCAGCGTGAGCTTGTCGTAGTCGGTGATCTGACCGACACGCGTGTTTTCCACAGTATAGTTGACCTTGAGCACGGGGGAATAGATCGAGTCAATCGCGATCACGCCGATGACCGGCTTCATGATCTGCTTATTGCGCTCGGCGGAAACATATCCGCGTCCCTTGTCGCAGGTCAGCTCCATACCCAGATGCGCACCCTCGTCCAGCGTAGCGATGTGCAGTTCCGGATTCAAAATCTCTACTTCGGAATCTGTCTTGATGTCACCGGCAGTGACTTCGCCGGGCTCGTTGGCGTCAAGATAGATCGTCTTGGGGCCGTCGCCGTGAATCTTGAGTATAACACTCTTGAGGTTCAGCACGATCTCGGTCACGTCTTCCTTGACGCCCGGAACCGTGGTGAACTCGTGCAGGATGCCGTCGATTTTCACGGAAGTGATCGCGTAACCGGGCATGGAGGAAAGCAGCACTCTGCGCAGGCTGTTGCCGAGCGTCGTACCGTAGCCTCTCTCAAGCGGTTCTACGACAAACTTTCCGTAAGTACCGTCGGGCAGAAGATCGGCTGTCTCGATCTTGGGCTTTTCAATTCCTATCATTCAAAACCCTCCTTGTTTAAACTTGGGGGTTATCCCCGAATATGTGCCGGGTTATCCAAAAAAGCTTATGCAGCATTATTTGGAGTAGAACTCGACGATCAGATGCTCTTCGACGTCGTAGTCGATGTCTTCTCTGGTGGGCAGGGCAACAACTTTGCCCTCGCCGGTTTCGACGTCGTAAGTGAGCCACTGGGGCAGACCGCGGAAAGCGTCCTCAGACATATATGCCTTGATGCGCTCGATTTCCTTACTCTTGCCCTTTACGCCGATCACCATGCCGGGTTTAACCTGGAAAGAGGGGATATTGACGGTGCGGCCGTCAACCGTGTAGTGACCGTGGGTCACAAACTGTCTGGCTTCTCTGCGGGTCTTCGCAAGGCCAAGACGGAACACTACGTTGTCCAGACGGCGCTCAAGCAGGCTGAGCATGACTTCGCCCGTGCTGCCGGTGGCCTTTTCTGCCTTCTCGTAGTACTTGCTGAACTGCTTTTCCAGAACGCCGTAGATGAACTTGACCTTCTGCTTTTCGTTCAGCTGTCTTGCATATTCACTCTTCTTTGCGCGCTTGTTCGCGTTGGGGTTGCGCAGAGTCGAACTCTTCTTGGAATGCTCGGTATAGCCCATGACCGCGGGAGAGATGCCAAACGTTCTGCAGCGTTTGACGATAGGCTGCATGTTTCTTGCCATTGGTGATTCACCTCCAAAAATTAAACGCGTCTTCTCTTGGGCGGACGGCAGCCGTTGTGGGGGATCGGAGTGACGTCTTTGATCATGCTCACTTCGAGACCCGTGGCCTGCAGCGCGCGGATGGCGGCTTCACGACCCTGGCCGGGACCCTTGACGTACACTTCGACAGTCTTCATGCCATGCTCGATCGCGATCTTGGCAGCTGTTTCAGCCGCAGTCTGTGCCGCGAAAGGCGTGGACTTTCTGGAGCCGCGGAAGCCCATCTCGCCGGCGCTGGCCCACGAAACCGCGTTGCCCTGCGTGTCGGTGATGGTGACGATCGTGTTGTTAAAGGTGGATTGGATATGGGCCGCACCGCGCTCAATATTCTTGCGCTCACGGCGTCTGCGTGTAGCAGTGTTCTTCTTACCTGCACCCTTGATTGCCATATTTCTCCTCCTCCTTACTTCTTCTTGTTTGCAATGGTCTTCTTGGGACCCTTGCGGGTACGCGCGTTCGTCTTGGAGCGCTGTCCTCTGACGGGCAGACCCTTGCGATGACGAACACCGCGATAGCATCCGATTTCGACGAGTCTCTTGATGTCGAACGCCGTCTCACGTCTCAGGTCGCCTTCCACCTTGATGTTGTGGTCGATGTACTCTCTGAGCTTGGAAACGTCTTCTTCCGTCAAGTCTTTGACTCTCGTGTCGGGATTCACACCTGTAGCGGCGATAATATCGCTCGCCGTTTTGCGACCGATACCAAAGATGTAGGTCAGACCGATCTCGATCCTCTTATCTCTGGGTAAGTCAACACCTGAAATACGCGCCATGTGTCAGTTGCACCTCCATTATCGGTATGCGTCGGTTTAACCCTGACGCTGCTTGTGCTTGGGATTTTCACAGATCACCATTACTTTTCCCTTGCGCTTGATTATCTTGCACTTTTCGCAAATTTTCTTTACAGAAGGTCTGACTTTCATTTGTATACCTCCTTCGATTATTTGGATCGCCATGTAATGCGCCCGCGGGTGAGGTCGTACGGCGACATTTCGACCGTCACCTTATCTCCGGGCAGGATGCGGATGTAGTTCATGCGCAGCTTGCCGGAAATGTGCGCTAAAATTTGATGGCCGTTCTTCAACTCCACTTTGAACGTGGCGTTGGGGAGCGCCTCGACGACGGTTCCCTCAATCTCGATCATATCCTGTTTAGACACAGCAGAAACCTCCTTCGGTTCTTTCTCGTCCGGTCAGACGCGTTCCGCGAAACCGGCGAGCGCCTTGCGCAGCGCTCTGTTACTGTCGGCAGCGTGGGGAGGGAGCCGAAGTCCTGTATCGGCCAGATGCCGCACATTCTTACGCTTCGGGTTCTCCAGCGGACGCTCTTTGCCGTCGCATACAAGCGCGGCGGCGTCCGTGATCTCCATCACTGCCAGAAGTCCATCTTTGTCCCGTCCGGCCAGCGACCGGACGACACTGCCCTTTTCCAGCATTGTTCGCCTCCCCTTACAGCCGTGTAAGGATCTTCGGCCCGTCGGCGGTGATCGCCACCGTGTGCTCGAAATGGGCGGACAGTTTTCCATCGCGGGTTTTCACAGTCCAACCGTCGGGCATATTGCGGATTGCGTGTGTGCCTTCGTTGATCATGGGCTCGATCGCAATCACCATGCCCGGCAACAGTCGTACACCACGACCGGGTGTACCGTAGTTCGGGACGGAAGGTTCCTCGTGCATCTCGGTTCCCACGCCGTGTCCGGTGTATTCCCGGACCACGCCGTAGCCCCGCGTCTCGCAATAGCTCTGCACCGCGTGGCCGATATCGCCGAGTCTGCCGCCCGCGACAGCCCGCGCGATGCCCTCATACAGACTCTCGCGCGTGGTGTCGATCAGCCGCTTCGCCTCGGCGGAAATATCGCCGACGGCGAAAGTGGCGGCGTTGTCGCCGACATAGCCGTGGATGGTGGCGCCAAGGTCAATGCTGACAATGTCGCCCTCCCGCAGTACCCGCTTTTTGCTCGGGATGCCGTGGATAACCTCGTCATTTACGGAAATGCATGCGGTAGCAGGAAACCCGCCGTAGCCCAGGAAGGTCGGCGTGGCACCGTGCCTGAGAATGTACTCATGCGCGATCCGGTCGATCTCCCAGGTGGAGACGCCCGGTTCCACTGCCTCTCCCGCTACCTTTAATGCTCCGGCCGAAATGGCTCCGGCCTCTCTCATGAGAGCAAGCTCTCCGGTTGTTTTGAGCACTATCATGCCGTTTACGCCTCACTTAGTCAAGGAAGCCCTTGTAGTGACGCATCATCATCTGGCTCTCGAGCTGCTTGACCGTCTCAAGCGCAACACCGACCATAATGATGATGGACGTGCCGCCGAGCGAGATGTTCATCGGGTACTTTGCAAGCGCCGTCAGCTGCGAGAAGATGATGGGGAACAGAGCCACAACGCTCAGAAGCAGTGCGCCCAGAAGGACGATCCGGTTGAGGATGCGCGAAATGTAGTCCGAAGTAGGCTTGCCGGGACGGATGCCCGGGATCGCGCCGCTGTTCTTGCGGATGTTGTTGGCCATTTCGATGGGGTTGTACTGAATGGATGCGTAGAAATACGCAAACGCAATAATCAGAACGAAGTAGATGATCGCGTACGCCCAGTGCGTGGACTTGAACACGCCGAAGAAGCCCTTCCAGAAGTTGTTGGGGTTCTTGACGAACAGTTCGATCGTCGGCGGCAGGGAGAGGATCGAGGACGCGAAGATGACGGGCATAACACCGGACATGTTCACTTTCAGCGGAATGTGGGTGTTCTGGCCGCCGTACATCTTACGGCCGACAACTCTCTTGGCGTACTGGACGGGAATGCGGTGCTCCGCGTTGTCCATCCAGACAATGTAAGCGATCATCAGCAGCATGCACACACCGGCAACGATCGACAGCACGGCGTAAACGCCGCCTCTGGCGATGTAACCGACCTGATGGTTCGGGCTGTACAGCGAAGCGATGAGGGTGGGGATACGGGAAATGATACCCGCGAAGAGGATGATCGAGATACCGTTGCCGATACCCTTCTCATTGATCCGCTCGCCCATCCACATGATCAGCGCCGTACCGGCGACGAACGTGCCGATAATCACGATGCCCTGGAAGACTGCGGCAAAGCCGTGATATGCGGTGCCTTCCACAGACTTCATCAGGTAGCCCTGATTCTTCAGGTAAATGAAGTATGCCGTACTCTGGATCAAACCCAGCACGATCGTCACATAACGCGTGATGGATGCGATCTTCTTGCGGCCTTCCTCGCCTTCCTTGGAGAGTCTCTCAAGGGCGGGGATCGCCACGGTCAACAGCTGCATAATGATGGAGCTGTTGATGTAGGGCGTGATGGACATGGCGAAAATCGTACCGTAGTTGAACGCGTCGCCCGTCATCATGCTCAGGTATTCCATGAAGGTACCGGTGCTCTCTTCGGTCAGAATACCGGCAGCGCCGATATCCAGGAACGGTACGGGGATTGCCGCACCGACACGGAACAGGAAAATAATCAACAGTGTGAAGAGGATCTTCTTGCGAAGGTCGGGGATTCTCCACGCATTGGCGATGATCTTAAACAACTCAGATCACCTCGGCCTTTCCGCCGGCAGCCTCGATTTTCTGTTTCGCGCTCTCGGAAAAGGCATTTGCTTTGACTGTGAAGCTCTTGGAGATATCGCCGTTACCGAGGATTTTCACGCCATCCAGAACCTTGGTCACAAGGCCGGCATCCACGAGCGCGTCGATGTCGATGACAGCGCCGCTCTCGAATCTATCTTCGAGTGCAGAAACATTCACGATGGCATACTGGCTGCCGAAAATGTTTACAAAGCCTCTTTTGGGAAGACGTCTCTGCAAGGGCATCTGGCCGCCTTCAAAACCGGCGCGCATGCCTCTGCCTGCACGGGCCAACTGACCCTTATGTCCCTTACCGGCGGTTTTGCCCTGACCGGAAGCGGGGCCTCTGCCGATACGCTTGCGTTCCTTTTTGGAACCGGCGGCCGGCGAAAGATCATGTAAACGCATTATTTGGTTCCTCCTTCTGCTTCGGAAACTGCAAGGAGATGAGAGATCTTTTTGATCTTACCCTGCGTGGCGGCGTTATCCGGCTGAACGGAAACGTCTCCGATTTTGTGAAGACCGAGTGCATAGGCGGTGGCAATCTGATCCTTTTTGCTGCCGATGAGGCTCTTGACGAGCTTGATCTCAAGGTAGCTGACTTTAGCTTTAGCAGTTCTTGCCATGAAATCCACCCTCCTTAACCTAAAATCTCGCTTGCGGTTTTGCCGCGGATAGCGGCAACTTCTTCGACGTTGCGAAGCTGCTGCAGACCGTTAAGCGTAGCTCTGACGACGTTGCAGGGGTTGTTGGAGCGCAGCGCCTTCGAGCGGATGTCCTTGATGCCGACAGTCTCGACGACTGCACGGACGGGGCCGCCGGCGATAACGCCGGTACCGGGCGCCGCGGGCTTGAGAAGGACAACGCCTGCGCCGAACTTGCCGATGACCTCGTGGGGAATGGTCGTTCCCTTGAGCGAGACCTGGAACAGGTTCTTTTTGGCGTCCTCGATACCCTTGCGGAT